>JAZDGE010000191.1:0-7434 GCA_043807175.1 Acidobacteriota bacterium | reverse complement strand
CTCGATCTGGGGCACGCCGCGCGGGCTGGGCGGGATGCCAATCAGCTCGAACTTGCCGAGGAACTTGTTCTCCTTGGCTATCTCGCGCTCACCCTGCCAGACCGTGATCTCCACCGAGCGCTGGCCATCGGTCACGGTGGTGAAGATCTGCGACTTGCGGGTCGGAATCGTGGAGTTCCGCTCGATCAGCTTGGTGAACAGGCCCCCGTGGGTCTCGATGCCGAGCGAGAGTGGCGTGATGTCGAGCAGGACGAGATCCTTGATCTCTCCTTGGATGATTGCCCCCTGAATCGCGGCGCCCACTGCCACCACCTCGTCCGGGTTGATCTCGCGGGTGGGCTGGCGACCGAAGAACTCGGCCACCGTGCGCATCACCAGCGGCATCCGGGTCTGGCCGCCGACCAGCACCACCTGCTGGATGTCGGCAGGCTTGAGCCGGGCGGCCTCGAGCGCGTTGCGACAGGGCTCAAGCGTGGCCCGGACGAGATCGGCGACCAGGTCCTCGAGCTGCTCGCGGGCGAGCGAGTAGGAAAGATGGAGGGCGCGACCGGCATCGGTGGCGATGAAGGGCAGGCTCACGGTCGCGACCGGGGCGGTGGAAAGCTCGCACTTTGCGGTCTCAGCGGCTTCCTTGAGCCGTTGCATCGCCATCGGATCCGTGCGCAGATCGACCTTGGCCTGGCGATAAAAGTGCTCGAGCAGAAAGTCGATAATCCGGGCGTCGATGTCCTCGCCGCCAAGAAAAGTGTCGCCGGCGGTTGACTTCACCTCGTACAGACCTTCGCCGATCTCGAGCAACGAGATGTCGAAGGTGCCGCCGCCGAGGTCATAGACGGCAATTCTTTCGGACTTGCCGCGGCCGAAGCCATAGGCGAGCGAGGCAGCGGTGGGCTCGTTGATGATGCGCAGCACCTCGAGGCCGGCCAACGCGCCCGCGTCCTTGGTGGCCTGGCGCTGCGAGTCGTCGAAGTAGGCGGGCACGGTGATGATCGCCTGGCGCACCTCGGTTTCCAGGGAAGCCTCGCAGAACTCCTTGATCTCCCTCAGGATGAACGAGGAGATCTCTTCCGGGGGGTGAACCGTGTCACCCACCTTGACATGGGCATCCCCGTTCTCGGCCTCGACGATCCCGTAGGACACGAGCTTCCGCGCGCGCTCCACCTCGTGAGTGGCGAACTTTCTGCCGATCAGTCGCTTCACCGCGTAGACGGTGTTCCTCGGGTTGGTGAGCGCCTGCCGGCGCGCGATCTGCCCGACCAGCAGCTCGCCGTCAGCCGCCCTCGCCACCACCGAGGGTGTCGTTCGTCCGCCTTCGCGATTTGCCAGCACCACCGGACGCCCGCCCTCGACGGTGGCGGCGCAGGAGTTTGTGGGTCCGAGATCGATACCGATGAGCGGGTTCACGGCGCGTCCTCCGGAGCCGGCGAGGCCGCCGGGCCGTTGGGCCCGGAAGGCTGCCTTCCGTCTGCGGTGGCGCCGGCAGGTGGCGCCGCGACCTCGACGAGGGCCGGTCGCAGCAGCTTCTCACCCAGAAGGTAGCCCTTCTGCAGCACCGCAACCACGGTGTTGGGGTCTACGTCCTCGGCCTGGCGGCGAAAGACCGCCTCGTGCAGCGCCGGGTCGAACTCATTGCCCAGCGGGTCAACCTCGATCACACCGAAGCGAGACAGCACGTCATGAAACTGGCGCAGCACCAACTCGACGCCGGTGCGGAGGCCGCCGGCATCCTCCCCCGGAGCGGCGAGCGCCCGCTCGAGGTTGTCGACCACCGGCAGGCACTCGCGCAGCACATCGGCGTTCGCGAACCGGCGGACCTCGCTCTTTTCCCGCTCCATCCGCTTGCGGTAGTTGTCAAAATCCGCCAGTTTTCGCAAGTAGAGCTCGTGCAACCGGTTGACCTCCTGCTGCAGGCGCGCCATCTCTTCCTGAACGTCATCGGCGCCCGCAGCCGCAGACTCAGCTTGCGCGTTCGCCGCCTCCGGCGGCTCCGGCTCGTCGAGGTCAAGAATGACCTCGGGCGCCTGATTCTCTGGTGAGTTCTCACCGTTCATTCATGACCTCCATGCTCGCTTGGCTGACTAGGTGCCGTCCGGGTGGGCGCCCAGCTCCCCCAGGTAGTGGCCGAGGTAGTCGACCACGGGGATGATGTAGGGGTAGTTCATGCGCTTGGGGCCGATCACGCCAATCAATCCCCGCTCGCCCGCGCTGGTCTGGAACGACGTGACGATGAGCCCGAGCTCGCAGCCTGCGCCAGGCGTCAGCTCGGAGCCTACGAGCACGCTGGGGCTGGGAGCGGCAAGAAACTTGTTGAGCAAGCTGAGCAGCAGCGCCTTGTCGGCAAGGGTCGCGAACAGCGATCGGATCGCCTCCAACTGCGGCGGCGAGGCGCGCTCGACGACCCGGGCGGCGCCTTCGAGAAAGAGCTCGTCGCGAGACTGCGTTTCGCTCTCCATTGCCCGGTTGCCCAGTTCCACCGCGCCGGCGACCAGCTCGTCATAACGGGCGCGCTCCTCCACCATCAAGGCGAGCAACCGGGCGCGAATCTCGGGCATGACGAGACCGTGAAATGATCGGGTGCAGTACGCCGAGATGCGTTCAAGCTCCCCCGCCGTGTACTCCCGTTCAACCCCCAGCAAACGGGTCTCGACCGGACCTCCTCGCGTGACCAGCACCGCCACCACCCGTCCGGGAGCAGCGCTGAAGAAATGGATCGACTCCAGCGGCGCCTGGTGCGCCGGTGCGAGCGCCATGCCAACCTCATCGGTGACGCGGGCGAGCACACGGCTGGTCTGCTCGAGCAACTCGGGCAGCGGCGCCCCGCCCGAGATCATCGCCCGCAGCCGGCGGCGCTCCACCGACGCCAGCACGGCGCGCCGGGCGAGCCCCTGGATGAAGCAGCTCAGGCCCTTGTCGGAGGGCACGCGCCCCGCCGACGGGTGCGGCTGGAGCAGGTATCCTTTTTGCTCGAGCTCGGCCATGACGGTACGAATTGACGCCGATGAAAGGGCAGTCGGCAAGAGTTGGACGACCGCCGAGGAGGCGACAGGCTCTCCCTGCTCGAGGTAGACTTGCACCACCTCGCAGAGAATCTCGTGCTGGCGTTCCGACAAATCGTCCACTGTCATACCCGGCGCGCGCCACCCCCCGATCCCGCCCAAGTGACCGTGCTAATGTACCATGCCTCGCCTGGACGAGGGGTTTCCGGTGCTCGGCGCCGGGGGGCATGGAGAGGCATTCCTGGCCCGCGGGCTCGGGCGGTCCCCCGGACGATCGAGTGCGACGATACCGTGACAGTGATGGCGCATCCTGAGGCGCTTCCACCGGCCCTCGCCGCAGCCTGTCGGGCGGTTGGCCGGCTCGCTGTCGCGGCAAACCGTCACCTCGCGACCGGGCGGGAAATGCTGGAGCGAGCGTGCTGGCAGCGTTGACCCGCCGGAGGTGATGTGGTAGGTTCGGCGCTGATGGGCCGGCGCGAGGTCTCCTAGTCATGGTCTTCTTCAACTGGGCCACGATGCAGATGGCGGCGAAGATCGTCTACTACGGCCCTGGCCTCTGCGGCAAGACCACCAACCTCTCCTTCATCTATGCGAAGACTGCCCCGGGCTCGCGTGGCGAGATGGTCTCGCTGGAGACGGAGACCGACCGTACGCTCTTTTTCGACCTGCTGCCGATCGAGGTGGGCAAGATCGGTGGCTTCCGCACCCGCCTTCAGCTCTACACCGTTCCTGGGCAGGTGTTCTACAACACCACCCGCAAGCTTGTCCTCAAGGGTGTGGACGGGATCGTCTTCGTGGCGGACTCGCAGCGGCCGATGGCGGAGGCCAATGTCGAAAGCCTCCGAAATCTCGAGGAAAATCTGCGCGAGATCGGCATCGAGCTTTCCGGCCTGCCTCTCGTGCTGCAGTACAACAAGCGCGACCTCAAGAATATCCTTGGCCTCGAGGAGCTCAACCGGCTGGTCAACCCGGAAAGCAAGTGGGAGGCGTTCGAGGCGGTCGCAGTCGCGGGTGACGGTGTCTTCGAGACGCTGAAAGCGATCACCAAGCTCACGCTCAAGGCCCTGCGCAGGCGGATGGCGGCGCAGGAGGCGATGACGGCCCCCCCCGGACCAGCGCCGTTCGCGGTGCGCCCGCAGGTCAGCTTCAGCCCGGCGGCGCTCTCGGCGGCGGTGGCCGAAGGGCTCGGGGCGGACACGCCCCCGGGTGTTCCCGCGGCGGTGCCGGAGGTGACTGTGGCGCCGCCTCAGGTGGTGAGCCCACCGGCTGTCGAGCCGCCGGTCTTCCAGGCGGCCCTTGCGGTTGTGCGGGTGGCGCCCGCCGAGCCCGAGCCGGAGCTTGTTGCGGTCGCCAGCGAGGTTGTCGCCGAGGGTGGGACGCCAGCGGTCCAGGCCGCGGTTGCCGTCACCGCCGCGCCCCCTGCCCTGGCAATGGAGCCACCCTCGGTTGTGGTGGAGGCCCCGCCGCCCGCGGAGGAAATCGAGGAAGCGCCAGTCGAGTTTGCGACCATGGCTTTGAGCGCGCCGATCAAGGTCGAGGCCGAGATGCGCCATGTCAAGGTAGCCTCATCTCTCGACATTCTTGCCGAGCTGGAGTCCCTGCGCAGGGCGAGTACGCTCCAGCCGGCGCGAGAAAGGAGGACCGTGGCCACTCCCTCGCTCGATTTGGATGCCCTTCTGCAGGGCTCGTTGAACTCCCGCCACGAGGTCAAACGGCGGGTGGAGCACAATGTCGGCAGCGCCCTCGGCCGCGCCAGCCGCTGCCTCGTTCGCGTTCAGCTTGTTGACGCCAATGGCCGCGAGCTCTCCGACCTCGCGCCGATCGAGGTCGAGCTCAAGCCGAGTGATCGGCTCAAGCAGCTCGCCATGACCTTGACCCTCAACTTGCAGGGGACATGAGCGGTCGCGGGCTGATCCTGGCGCTGGCCGCAACGTTGTTTGCCGCCTGCCGTACCGCCAGCCCGCCCCCGGCCATCGCCCAGGACTCAACGAAAAACGTGACAGGTGCGAGCGCGGGTGAGAGCCCCTGTGAGGCCGCCCGCGACGAGGCCGAGTCCCTTCTTGACGCCGCCCAGGAGGCCGCCGCCGGGGGTGCAATCGGCGACCTCGCGGCCTGTGAAGACTCGATTATCGCGGCGCTTTCGCGTTGCTTCCCGGCGGCGAGCGCCGATCCCGAACTTGCCGCCTACCTCGACGGCATTCTCGAGGACCTCGATCGTCTCGGCGAGCAGGCCCTGGCTGCAGGCGCCGGTCAGGGTGAGCGTGACACCGACGAGGGGGTGCCGCCGGAACCGCAGCCGGTGCCGCCGGAGCGTGTGGCCACGGAGCAGGAGCGTGCGCGTGAGGCGAGCTTCGACCTTCCCGTCGTCGTCAACGCCGAGGTCACCTCGCTGATCGATTTCTACAGCAGCCGCTATCGCGAACGGTTCATCGTCGCTCTCGGCCGCGCCGGGCGCTACCTGCCCGCGATCCGCGCGGAGCTTGCCCGGGCCGGGCTGCCGTTGGATCTTGCCTATCTCCCCTTCGTCGAGAGCGCCTTCAACCCGCGGGCGCGTTCGCGGGCCCGCGCGCAGGGTCTCTGGCAGTTCGTCTCGGGCACCGCGAGGCTGTATGACCTCCATTGCGACGGTCTCGTCGACGAGCGAAACGATCCCTACCTCGCCACCCGCGCGGCGGTCGCGCACCTCGCGGACCTCCGCGCGATGTTTGGCGACTGGGAGCTGGCGCTGGCAGCGTACAACTCTGGGCCGGGTCGGGTCCAGCGCGCGCTGCGGCGGGCTCGCAGCGCCACCGATTTCTGGCAGATCCGCAGATTTCTCCCCCGCGAGACGCGCAACTACGTGCCGGCGATGTGGGCGGTGCTCGTGTTGGTCAAAAACCTGTCCCGCTACGAGCTGCCGGCGATCGTCGAGAGCTCGGAATGCCTCGGACGGGTCGCGGTGAACGGGGCGCTCGACCTGGAGGTGCTGGCTGAGCGGGCTAGCCTCAGCCTCGATCAGCTCTCCGACCTCAACCCCGCCCTCACTCACCGGCTCACGCCGGCGCGGAGCAGCTACCAGCTTGCGGTGCCTTGCGGCGACGAGGAAAGAGTGGCCGTGGCGATTGCCGCAATACCGGCCGGGGAGCGCATTCGCCACCATCTTCACGTTGTTCGGCGCGGCGACACGCTGGGCGCGATTGCCCGTGCCTATGGCTCCACAGTCGACGCGATCACCGCTGCCAACCGGGTGAGTAACCCGCGGTCACTGCGAATCGGCCAGACGCTCGTCGTGCCGCGCCATCCTTCTGTCGTGCGTCTCGCCAGCGCATTCACCGGCGGCCGTCAGCCCAGCAGGGTCGCCAGCGCGGCGCCCAAGTCCCCGCCGGCCAGCTACCGGGTGCGACGCGGTGACACGCTCTTCGACATTGCGCGCCGCTACGGCGTCTCTGTCGAGCAGCTCAAGCAGCGCAACCGCCTACGCGGCAATCTGATCCATCCCGGCGACCTACTCGCGCTGGCGCCATAGCAGCGCTCAGCTTTCAGCTCTCAGCACTCAGCTCTCAGCGATTGGCCATCTCGCGGGTTTCACATCCCTCGTCGAGCAAATCTGTCTTCCCGAACGCTGCTACGCCCCGTTTGGGGCGGTGACTTCGGAATGACCAGCGCACAATCGAGCCCAGGTGTCATCCCGAGCGAGAGCGAGGGAACTGGGTGGGCGGGAGGCACATGGCCTTCCCGGATTCGTCTCGCTTCCGCCGGTGCACGGCACCAGCCGAGCCTCGTGATTGGCAGGGGCTGCTTGCTGACGGCTGAAAGCTGATAGCTGAAAGCTGATGGCTGAGTGCTTGCGGCTCAGCGAAGGCTCTTGGCGAGCAGCCAGATGCCAGCGAGCACGAGGGCGGCGGGCCACCAGGTGCGGAGCGCGACCATGACCTCGGGCGGGAGAAAGTGGAACTGGCGCACGAGGCGCGCGCCGCCGGCCGCGAGCAGGAGACCTCCAACCAGGAGCGACCAGCCCGGCGGGTGCATCTTGAGCAACGTGGCGAGCAGGTAAACGGCGGCGAAGCCGGTGCCCAGGCAAAGGAAGATCCAGGTCCACTCGCGCAAGCCCGCCGTGCCCAGGTCACCCAGCAGCATGCCGGCGCCGAGGCCCAGCATGACCATTCCCGCCACCAACGCGCCCATGGTTCGCCGCAGGATCGCCAGGAGCGCGAACGCGGCCCCGAGCCCGAGCAGCCAGGCAGGCGCCGCCTCGATGGCGACGAAGCGCGTCACCAGCAGCACGCCGCCCACGGCGAGCAGCATGATTCCCAGGCCCATCTGCGAAGAAGTCGTCCGCGCCATCGCTCCTCCCGTCATGTCGCCAAGCGCATGATACCTGTCCCGGCGCGTGCGGCGTGGCTCGCCCATCAACACTCGCGCAACTGGCGCGACTCCAGGTACGCCTGTCTCCACGGCC
>JAZDGE010000190.1:0-3240 GCA_043807175.1 Acidobacteriota bacterium | reverse complement strand
CCCTGACTATCACCCCGTGGTATTCATCGTCACCGCGGTCTACAAGAGCCGCCGCTGGGAGAGCGAGGCGCGGCAGCAGTACCATGTGCAGGAGTACATGGAGAAGCCACTCGAGCCAGCCGACATTCTCAAGGCGATCTCCCGCCACTTCCCAGACTTCGCTGCGTAACTACCGCGCTGGCTGTGGTGAAGAGTGAAGCCCGCGGCGCCGACCGACAACCGACAACCAACAACCGTCTTCTACGCCTCGTCTTCCTTCTGCATGCGCTTGAGCGCGGTTTCCATGGCGGCCAGGATCTGCTCGACGTCCTTGACGCCATGGGCATGCGAGAGGAAGCACAGGATGGGTGGCCGCAGCGGCAGCAGCGCGCCCGCCTCGCGGACATAGCGCACGAAGCGCGTCCAGGTCTCGAGGTCGGCGCGGGCGTTCGAGTTGCCATCAACGACGGGCTGCCTGGAGAAGGCCAGTGAGAACAGCGAGCCGAGCCGAGAGCAGCGCAGCGGCCGACCGAAGCGCTCGGCCAAGGCCTCGACGCCGGCCTGCAGTTGCGCGCCCCGCTCCTCGAGCCGCTGGTGCACGGCGTCGTTGCGCAGCACCGAAAGGGTGGCGATCGCCGCCTGGACCGCGATCGGCGACGGCGCCGAGGCGAGCTCGTCGCCGGGCGTGGCCGCAAGCGTCCGGGCCCAGGAGACCGCGGCCAGGTGCGCGACGCCGCCGCCGAGCACGCCCCCGGTCACGATGACGTCCGGTTGCAGGCCAAACAGCTCGGCCGCGCCGCCCCGGGCGAGCCGGAAGCCGGTGAGCGTTTCGTCGAGGACAAGACGGGCGCCCACCTCGCGTGTTCTGCGCGCCACCAGGTCGAGGAATTCCTTTTTTGGCGGCACGACCCCGAACTGGCTGGAGATCGGGTCGAGCACCACTGCAGCGGTGTCGACGCCAAACTCGGCCATCACGCTCTCGAACGCCTCGTTGTTGCCCCAGGGGGTGACCCGGACCGACCGCGCCTGCTCGGCCGGAATCCCGGTCAGCAGGGGTTGGCTGATTCCGACCGGGCCGGCCGTGCCGACGTGGAAGCTCTCAACCGCCCCGCGGCGGTTGCCTTCGAAGACCACGAGCCGTGCTCGGCCGGTGTCGCGGCGGCACCAGCGCAGCGCCAGCTCCCAAGCGGCGACCTCGCTGGCAGTGAGAACCAGCGGGGAGAAGGCCGGCAAGAGCTCAGCCAAAAGCTCGGTCAGCTCGAGCTCGGCGGTGCAGTGGAAGCCAGCGGCGAGACCGAGAGTGGAGGCGCGCCGCACCGCGTCGAGGACGTACTGGTTGCCGTAGCCCAGAAGGTTGGTACCGCCCCCGCCGACGAGGTCAATGTAAGCGATGCTGTCCGCGTCAAAGACACGACAACCCTGGGCCTTGGCAAGCAGGAGCGACTCCTCGCTCCGCCTTCCCATCAGCGGAGCAAGCTGCCTTGCCAGCCCCAGGAGCTCATCGCCTCGTTGCCCCATCGATCCTCCAGCCCCCACCCCCCAGCAGTTTAGTAGCCCTGGGGAGTTGCCTCAACCCTCCTCGACCTCGGCGTCCTCTCCTTCGCCATGGAAGAAGAAGTCGGCGCACCGTTCCGAGCAGAAGCTCCGCCCGTAGGCCGGGGTGGCACAGCGGTGGCAGATCGCATTGCCACAGATCACGCAGCTTCCCACCGCCCAGAACGGGTTCTCACGTCCGCACTTGATGCACCGGTTCCCCCTTGGCTCCGGCATGGGGCGAGTATGGCCCGAAGCTGAACAGAGCGCAAGCGGGAGCCGGCCACAGCGAAACAGTTGAGCCGGCGCCCCGACTCCCGGCCCGACGACAATCCCCGGTGGAAGGGGCCTTGGTCCGACCCGAGTCACTGCTGGAGGAAGGAATGAGTTGCGCCCGAGTCGGCTTCTCGCGGGGGTGAAGGAGGCGAGAGTGAAGCGGCGTCCGGCTTTGCCGGCGCCGCGACGGGGGGCGAGGTCGCGGAGGTTGGGTGGGGGGCGACCGGCCCCCCGAGGTGAAATAACTTCGCTACAATGCGGGCGCCGGAAGTGCCGGCGTAGCTCAGAGGCAGAGCAGGGGTCTCATAAGCCCCGTGTCAGTGGTTCGAGTCCACTCGTCGGCACCATGTCCATGATTCTTGCCACCTTCTTGGATGCCTTTCGGGCCCACTTCGCCGATCTCGTCGGCAGGCCAGTCCTGGTCGCCCTTTCCGGGGGGGCAGACTCGGTAGCCCTGCTGACGCTCCTCGCCAGCGGCCGGAATGAGCTGGGTTGCCCGGTGGCGGCATGTCACGTTCACCACCACCTGCGGGGAGCCGACGCCGACGCCGACGCCCGCCACTGCGAGGAGCTTTGCCGCGCCCTGCACCTGTCCCTGGCCCTGCGCCACCTCCGGCCCGAGCCGCCGCGGGGTGTCTCGCCGGAGAGTTGGTGGCGGCGCCTGCGCTATGTCGAGCTGGAGGCCGCCCGGCGCGAGGCCAATTGCGACGTCATCGCAACGGGGCACACACTGGACGACCAAGCGGAAACCGTGTTGATGAAGCTCCTGGCCGGGGCCGGGCCGCGCGGTGTGGCGGGAGTTCGCCGCCGCCGCGGCGCGATCATCCGGCCGCTCCTCGACCTGCACCGCTCTCAGGCGCGCGAGTGGCTGGTGGAGCAGGGAGTGGCGTGGCGTGAGGACGCCAGCAATGCCGCGACCGAGCCGCCGCGCGCCTGGCTGCGGCATGTCATCCTGCCGGCGATCGCCAGCCACGCACCGAAAGCGGCCGAGAAGTTGGCGGCCTTTGCCGCCATCCTGGCCGAGGACGAGGAGCTGCTGGGCAGTCTGCTGCGCGATCGGGGCCGCTGGCCCGAGGTCGAAGCGCCGGTGCCGCTGGCCGCAGTGCGCTCGCTTCCGGCGCCGCTACGCCGCCGCTGGGCGCTCGAGCTAGCGGACCGGCTGCCGCTCCAGGAGCCGCTGGCGCGCGCGCAGCTTGCGGCGATCGAGGCGTTGCTCGCCGGCGGCCAGCCGCGGGCTGTCGACCTCGGCCGCCGGTGGGTGCTGCGCCGCGCTGGCCGCGCCCTCGAGCTCGACCCTCCGCCCTGGCCGGCGTCGGCCCCGCGGAACGTGTCGGTACCCTCAGAGGAGCAGGTCCCCTCGGGTATGGTGGTCCGACTGGGGATGGCCTGGCCGGGGGCCGGCAGCGAGATGGTGGGGCTGCACCCGCGGGTGCGCGGCCTGACCCTGCGCTG
>JAZDGE010000189.1:0-3885 GCA_043807175.1 Acidobacteriota bacterium | reverse complement strand
CGGTTGCGCTCGCCGCCGCGGCGGCGAGGCGCGGGAGCCGAGGCAGGCCCAGCGCTCGCATCGTGTGGATCACCAGCATTGCGGCCAGCGTCGCCAGGACGGCAAGGCCGAGCGCGCCGGTCGTGACGAGGGCATCGAGGGTCTCGTTGTGGGCGCGATCAGGCATCCGCGCGGGCCCGGTGAGCGGCGCGAGATCCGGCGAGATGTAGGGCCCGGCGGCGAGCGCAAGCGTCTCCGGACCATAGCCGATGAGGGGCCGCAGGGCCCAGTAGCCATCGGGTGTGCCGTCGGGGAGCTCGTGGGGCCGGCTGGCCAGCAGCCTCAGCGCGCCATCCCAGATCAACAGGCGCACCTTCGTGCTGCCGGCCCCGGGATCGAGAGCCGTGCCGAGGCGGGCGGCCGGGGTCCCACTCCCCCTGGCGGCAAAGGTCGCGACGCCGATGGCGGCGGCGGCCGCCAGCACCACGAGCGCCCAGCCCCGCCGTCCGCCGACGCGCACCCCAACAGTAGACGCTTGACTGGGGCAGGATGTGAACGAATCAGCCACGTTTTCGAGTCGCGCTTTCGGGCGGCAGGCGGGAGGGTGGGTTTGCTGGGTGGGGTGTGGGGGAAACTGTCGACTGTCAACTGTCGACGGAGGCGCCGCCAACACCACGTAGCCAGCGGCAAAACGCCCCAAGCGACCGGCAGACGGCAGCACCTCGACGGTTTGAGGCGGAGCCTCCCCAGGGGCCTCCACCTCTCCGGCTGGCGCCAGCCACCACAGCACGCCGAGAACGCCAAGGCCGACGAGCAGCGCCAGCAGCGGCCCGCGGCTGCCGGCAAGAGCGAAGGTCGCGAGCTCGAGCATGAGCGCCAGCGCGAGACAGACCACCAGCGCCCAGCCGCTGAGTCGGCTCCGGAAGGTGGCGGAGGCCGCGCGCAGTCGGGCGCTGGCGGAGGCGAGCGCCTCGAGGGTGAGGAAGGTCGGGAAGAGGGCGAAGGCGGCCGCGAAGATCGGGTTGCCAAGGGTGGAGGCGACCCGGTCGCCGAACTGCCCACCCCAGGGAATCGGATCGAGGTCGAAACGCTGCAGCAGCCCATAGGCGCCAACCGCCACGCCCGCGAGCACCACCGCGGTCATCACCCGCCGCCACTGCCCGGCGGTGCGCAGGTGACCCAGCACGAGAAAGAAGATCAGCAGATACGAGAGCGTGGTCAGCATGCCCTGCATCCGGTAGAACGAGCCCCACCAGCTCAGCCGGGGCGCGATCGAGAATGCGCCGGCAACGAGCTGGGCGAGGAGGTAGAGGAGCACCGGCCCGAGGAGGGGAATCGCGAGCCACCGCCGGCCGAGCGGCCACGAGGAACCTCCGCCCGGCGTCCCTGGTGAAGGCCGCCCCTCGGCGTCGCCGGCCGGCCGAAACGCCCGCCCGCCACAAGCCACCTTGGCCAACCAGGCCGCCGCCATCACCAGCGAGAGCGCGCACAGCAGGCTCGCCTTCTCGGGCTCGAATATTCTCGCCGAGTGAACGTTGAAGAAGAGTGGCGTGACGAGCAGGGCGGCGAGCCAGCCCGCTTCGACCACCGCCTCGCACAGCGAGGTGAACCGGGTCGTGGGCATCGGGTCATGATACGTTGGAGAACCTGGGCGCGCTCCATCCGTAGCATCCGAGATGGAGCGCCGCCAGGAACGGCGAGAGGTCTAACAGGGGCAGGCGGTGAATGAATGAGCCGGCTCTTGGACTGGGCGCCTGGGCGGGGGATGGGTGGGCGGCTTTTCTGGGTGGGGGGTGGCGGAAACTGTCAACTGTCAACGCGAGGGTTCGCCTCGTCGGTTTGAGGCGAAGCCTCGCTGGGAGAAAGAGGAGAAAAGGGAGGAGTCATGGGTTTGTTGAGACGAGTTCTCGGAATCTTGTCACTGCTGCCAGCCCTGGTGGCGGTCGAGGCGGCGGCAGGCATCGACGCCCGGCTGCTTCGCTATCCGGATGTCTCGGCCAGCCAGATCGCGTTCGTCTACGCCGGCGACATTTGGCTGGTGGCCAAGGAGGGCGGGGTGGCGCAGCGGCTCTCCACCCCCAAGGGCGAGGAGATGTTTCCCCGCTTCTCGCCCGATGGCACGACTCTTGGCTTCAGCGCCAACTACGACGGCAATCTGGACCTCTACTCGCTGCCGGTGGCCGGTGGCGTGCCCAGTCGCATCACCTACCACCCGGCGTCCGACCGCATGCTCGACTGGTATCCCGGCGGCCAGAAGATCCTCTTCGCCAGCTCGATGACGAGCGGTAAGGATCGCTTCAACCAGCTTTGGAAGGTGGGAAGTAGCGGCGGGCTGCCGGAGCGGCTGCCACTGCCCTACGGCGAGTTCGGGGCGCTCTCGGCCGATGGTAAGACGCTGGCGTATGTGCCGATCGCGACCGACTTCCGCACCTGGAAGCGCTACCGCGGCGGGATGGCGCCCGAGCTGTGGCTCTTTGACCTCGAAAAGACGACCGCGAGGAAGATCGCGCCCAGCGACGCCATGGATGGCCAGCCGATGTGGCATGGCTCCACGCTCTACTTCCTCTCCGACCGCGACGCCGCCAAGCGTGGCAATATCTGGGCCTTTGACCTGGCGAGCGAGAAGCTCCATCAGGTCACCTTCTTCGACGAGTACGACGTGCGCTTTCCGGCGATCGGCCCGCGCGACATCGTCTTCGAGGCCGCCGGCCGCCTGTGGCTGCTCGACCTCGCCACCGAGAAGTATCGCGAGGTCAAGGTCGAGGTCGTGACCGACCGCGCCACCCTCAAGCCGCACACTGTCAATGTAGCCAAGCTGATCGCGAACGCCGAGGTGTCCCCGGCGGGCAAGCGCGCCTTCATCGAGGCGCGCGGCGAGATCTTCTCGCTGCCGGCCGAGCACGGCGTCACCCTCAACCTCACGCACAGCTCCGGCACCGCGGAGCGCTTTCCGGCGGCCTCCCCGGACGGCAAGCTCATCGCCTACTTCTCCGACCGCTCCGGCGAGTACGAGCTGACCGTCCGCCCGGCCGACGGCAGTGGCGAGGAGCGTACCGTGACCTCACTCGGTCAGGGTTTCCGGTACCGCCCCAGTTGGTCGCCCGACTCGACCAAGATCGCCTTCATCGACAAGGCAATGGCGATCCAGGTGTGTGACCTGGCCTCCGGCAAGGTGACGCAAATCGACAAGGCGCTCTACTTCTACGAGGGCAATCTCCAGGGCTTCACCGCCTCCTGGTCCGCCGACAGCCGTTGGCTCGCCTACGCGCGCGATCTCGACAGCCGGCAGAGCGCGATCTTTCTCCACGACACCAAGGCGGGGAAGACCACCCAGGTGACGTCCGGGTACTACAACGACCTGTTCCCGGCGTTCGACCCCGACGGCAAGTACCTCTACCTCGCCACCAACCGCACCTTCAAGCCGGTCTACAGCGATGTCGACACTACCTGGATCTACCCCAACACCACGAGCATCGCGGCGATCCCACTGCGCCACGACGTCGCCTCGCCGCTTGGCCCCCGTAACGACGTCGAGGGCGAGGAGAAAAAGGACGAGAAGGACAAGGCCGACGACAAGGCCAAGGACGACACCGACAAGAAGAAGGACGCCGAGAAGAAGGGCGACAAGGCCGAGGCCGACGAGAAGGAAAAGAAAGAGCCGCCGAAGCCGGTCGAGATCGGCCTCGACGGCTTCGAGCAGCGCCTCGTCCTGCTCCCGGCCGAGGCGGGCAACTACGCTGCCATCGCCGCCATCCCGGGTAAGGTGCTCTACCTGCGGCTGCCGCGCACCGGCGCCTCCGACGAGAAGAAGGCCCTGCTGTACTTCGACCTCGAGGAACGCGTGGAGAAGACGATTGCCGGCGACGTCGACGGCTTCGTGCTGGCGGCCGGCGGCAAGAAGCTCCT
>JAZDGE010000188.1:0-5991 GCA_043807175.1 Acidobacteriota bacterium | reverse complement strand
GTGTTCCCGATCCAGTTATCGTTCCCCAAACCCTGGCCAGAGGCGGCTGCTGCACCGTGAAGCTCGCGCACCCCACCTCCCACGTTCGGGGCGCCACTCCTGGCGGGCGCCGGCCGCCGACGCACACCTGGTAGCTTCCCTGGGGAGCGTCCGCGGGAATCGTCGCGGCGATCTCGAAGTGGCCGCCGCTGGCGATCGACGTCGTGCCAAGGTAGCTGGTGACAGCGCCGGCGAGGCGCGCCTGCACCGTACCCGGTGGCGAGGTGGTGCCACTGACGGTGATCGAGCCCGCGGGCGGCGCCGCGGTCGGAAAGACGCTCACCTCGTCACCCACCACCAGCGCGGCGAACGGGACCTTGTGGGCGCTGGCCGCGACCGCGATGGCCTCCCCGCAGGAGTAGGTGCAGGCGAGAAAAGCGGCCAGCCGGTAGGTTCCGGGGGCCGAGGGCGCCGTGAAGGCGAGGCGGCGGCTGCCGGCCGAAGGCGTCGGCCACAGGGCAGGGACGCCGTCGAAGATGCACTCGAGCGGCGTGTCCTCGAGGGTGACGACGAGCTGGTCGATGCAGGTGGGGCACGATGAGGTGTTCGCCAGCTCCCATGCGAGGTCGAGCTCGACGCGCCGGTCGGGGCCCGGTGTGACCACCTCGCTGCCGGCGGCCGGCGTCACGGCGAAGGCTGCCGGGCAGTCGCCGCTGGGGAGCACGGCCGCCGCGTAGACGTCCCGCGCCGACAACGCCGAGCGGCGGTCGTCCGACCACACCGCCAGGCAGCGGCCGTCGCCAGAGCACGCGAGCGCCGGATCGATCTGGGTGGAGGGAACTGATGTGACCCGCTCGGAGTTGGCCCGCGGCGCGCCGTCACCGCCCACCGTCTGGACCCGCCCCTGCTGCCCGCCGCCGGTTACCGTCTCGTCCTGCCAGATCGCCAGCCACTGTGCGGTGCCGGCATCCCAGGCGAGACCGCCCAGCCACTCGGTGCCGGTTCGGCGCGTCAGTTGCGTGCCGGCGCCGGCCAGCGCGCCTCCGGGGCCGACTCGTTGCCCGTGCAGGTTGGCGATGTCGCCGTAGCTCCACGCGACCAGATAGCGGTTGTCGGCGGCGGCATGGCTGACGGCGGGAAGCGAGTCCCAGCCGGTGGCCGACAGCGGCCAGGCGACCGCCGGATCGGCCTCATTGGCCGGAGTGCCGGGATTGTCGAGTAGCGCCCCCGAGCGCGAGATGCGGCGGCCGGCGATGCGGAACGGGGCGATCGGGAATGACGGCTGGTCTTGGAACACCGCCAGGTACTCCTGGTCGACTCCGTTGTAGGCGAGCGCCGGCCAGCCCTGGGGTCCGGCAGAGGTGGCGATCGCGAAGCTGCCGAGCGGCCTGAGGAACGGTTGGAGACCACGGCTCATCAGCCGCCCGTAGATGTCGCCGCCGTCGCCGGCCGATTCGCCCCAGGCCACCAGACACTCGGTCAGTGCGCCGGTGCAAGCGACCGCTGGCAGATGCTGGTCCGCGGCGCCCCCGGTAACCTCGAGCGCTCCTCCCCGCGGCAGCCCGCCGCTCTCGATCCAGCGGGCGTGCACATCGTGCTCGCCTGACGGCGGCGCAAGCTGCTCTTCCCAGACCACGAGGAAGCCGGTCGCCGAGGGAGGCGCCATGAGCGGCCAGGGAACGAAGGGCTCGAGCAGGCCCGCGTAGGCCACCGCTGGCCGAGTCTGGTTGCCCGTCCCTCCGGCGATCAGCAGCTCGCCGCCGGAAGGCTGCCCGTCGCGATCGACGAAGCGGCCGTAGATGTCGGCGTTCGTGCCGGCGCCCGTGTCCTCTCGCCCGTCCTCCCAGACAACCAGGAAGAGCGAACGCACGGGGTCGAATGCGACCGCCGAGTTGAGCTGGTCGCTGAACGCCTCACAGATCACCTGCTCGGAGACGACGGTCGAGACGGAAGCCGCATCAAGGGGACGTAGACCGAAAGCTCCCGCCTTGGCAGGCGGAGACAAACCCACCGCCAGGGCGGTCACCAACAGGGCAGCAAGGCGCTGGGGAGGAGCCACTGATGGGTCCGTCCAACGCTCTCCAATATCGGTCCCATCCGTGATCTTCGCAAGGTTTGGGCCCGCGGGGATCGCGGCCTGCTCAGTTGGCGACACTGGCGATGAGCTCCTCGAGGTTGGCCCTCTCGGCAGCATCGGGCTCGACGCGCAAGGCGCTGCGGAAGCAGCGCAGTGCCTCGCCCTTGCTGTCGAGCTTGTAGAGGTACACCGCGCCCAGCGTCTTCCACACGTCTGGGCGCTCGGGCTGCAGGCGGGCGAGCTGCTCGTACTGCACCGCGGCCTCACGGTACCTGGCTTGGAGGTACACCGCGCGGGCAAGATTTTCGAGCGGGACGGGGTTGGCGGGGTCGCGGCGACAGCTCTCGCGGAAGTCCGCTTCGGCGCGCAGGAGCTCACCGGCAGTGGCGAGCGACAGACCGCGCTCGAGGTAGATCGCGGGATGGCGGACCCCCAGCGCCAGCGCCCGATCGAGAACCTGTCGCGCCCCGCTGCCGTCGCCCCGATCGCGCAGCACGTGAGCGAGGCTGGCGGTCGCCTCGGCAATCGAGGGGTCGAGCGAGAGGGCGCGGCGGTACTCCGATTCCGCCTCGCTGCGACGGCCCAGCCCGGCCAGGCACCGCGCGACGTTCGCCACCGGAACGCCCGAGCGCGGCATCACCTGGCCGGCGGCGCGGAACGCAACGAGCGCCTGCTCCAGCTCGCCCCGCCGCTCGCGGCATTGCCCCACGAGGTTGAGCGCCGGCGCGTTGTGCGGCGAGCGCCGCAGCACGCCCTCGAGCGCCGGAATCGCCTCGGCACACTTGCCTTCCTGCAGCAGCGTGGCGGCCCGGTTGATCGTCTCGTGAAGGTCAACCATCTCCCTGGGGTCGGGGAGGGTGGCATCGATCGAGGCACCGCCGGAGCCGGCGAGGTACCCCAGGCTGCGAAGCTGCTGCCGTTGCTCCTCGGTCGTTGGCCCGCTGCTCGGCGCCGCTCCCGCGACGGACTCGCCGGCGGCGGCCAGCAACGAGCGCAGCCGGTCGGCCCACCGTCCTGCCAGCTCCGGCATGGCGGCCGCCTGGTCGCGGGTCTCGTCGGGATCGCTCCGGAGATCGTAGAGGCTTCCAGTCCGCGGTCCCTGCAGGTAGAGCCAACTGTCGTTGCCGAGCGTGCGCAACGGGAAGAAGCGGTAGAAGAAGTAGGGTTCGAAGCTCTCGCAATATGAGACGCGGTCGCATTTAGCTCCATCAGTCAGGAGTGCGAGTAGGCTCTCGCCATCGAGGCCGGCCGGGGTTGCCAGGGCTGCCAGACCGAGGAGGGTGGGCATGACGTCTGCGGTGCGGACGAGACAGTCCACCACCTTGCCGGCTGGCAGGCCCGGGCCGTTGACAATGAGCGGTACGCGGCGCGCGCCCCGCAGCGGCAGCAGACCGTGGGCGCGTTCCCCGTGCTCGCCGAGCATCTCGCCGTGATCACCAACGGCCACGATCACGCAGCGCGGTGGCAGCGCGCCGAGCAACCGGCCGATCCCCTCGTCCATGAAGGCGATCTCGCCATCATAGAGGCGGTGCGGCCCGGCCATGGTGGCGGCGATGCGAGTCGGCGGCCGGTACTCCTCGTGGGGGTCGAAATAGTGCACCCAGAGAAAGAACGGTTGCCGGAGCGAAGCCAGGGCGTGGATGGCCGCCTCCGTGGTGAGCGTCGCATCACGCTCCGCGATCATCGTGCCGGCGGTATCGCCAGCACCGCGGTCATCGTCGTAGAGGCGGAAGCCCTGCGCCAGTCCGTAGCTGCGAGCGAGGACCGCCGCGGAAACGGCAGCGGCGGTGTCGAAGCCGTGTCGAGTGAGGATCTCCGCCACCGTATCGAGGCGGTCGGAAAGGACGAAGATCCCGTTGTCGCGGACGCCGTGACGTGGTGGGAGCAGCCCGGTGAGGATAGTTGCATGGCTTGGCAGCGTGAGCGGCGCCGCCGTATCGCAGCTCGCGAAGCGGACGCCGCGGGCGGCGAGCCGATCGAGGTTTGGCGTGTGCGCCCAGCCCCAGCCGTAGCAGCCGAGGTGATCTGCGCGCGCGGTGTCAAGGGTGATCAGCACCAGGTTGGGCGGCACCGGTCCCTCAGTGGCCGGCGCCGCGCCCAGCGGGACTGTCGCCAGCAGCCCAGCGAGTCTCACCACGGCCGAGATCAGCAGCGCAATGCGGGGGAAGTTTGACGCCACCAACGCCTCCTGTCAGCCAGTCTAGCCCGGATTGCCGGTGACCAGTTCTGACGACCTTGACCTCGGCAGCCCCTGCACCATCGAGGCCAGCATCCCCAACTCGGATGCTGCAGGGTTGCTGGTCCACAGGATCGTCAACGCTGGCGCCGGGCAAGGTGCGAGAGCGGGCGGCGCTGGACCGCCACCTCGCCCTGCAGCCTCGCCCTCGCCCCTTGCAGTCGGGGGTGAGCGAGCGCGACCCGCTGGGCGCATCAAGCTGCTTGCGCTCGCCACATATGAGACCTAGACTCAATACTGTTCACTTAGTCATCCTGACGGTCAGGATCGGTTTGACCCGACAGGTCGGCATGGGACAGCGGGGCCGCAAGGGGAAGTTGGACATCTTCCGCTTGACGCCGCGGGGGACGACCCGGCCGCGGCTGGAGACGACACGTTCCTCGAGGATTTCGTCGAGCACAGCTTCATGGAACGCTGTTTGGTCCTGAGGGGGGGAGAGCCATGAAACGAGGGAGCTTGCGGCGCACAACACGTACGGCGTGAAGAAAGGAGAGGCGGTCGGGGTCCTCGTCGGCTTTGAGTGCAGCCTCGTGCATCAGCCCGCGCACGGCGAAGTGGGCGAGCAGGAGCCCGTAGAACTCCTGGAGGACCAGCTCGGGGGTCTTGCTGCGCAGAACGATCTTGGCACCGCGCAGATGAGTCTTGAGCTCAGCCAGCGCCGTCTCGATCTCCCAGCGCTCGTGATACAGGGCCGCCAGCTCTGCGGCCGGGGCGGCTTGTTCGTCAAGCACCGTCGTGAGCAATCGGTAAAGAGACTCGCCACCGGCGGCACCGTCCAGGGTGTACTCAATGACGCGCACGGTGACACCTCCGATTCCAGCGCGGCGGTGCTTGTCGGAGGTCTCGGGAGAGTAGATCCTGCTCAGGCAGGAGCCATCTGAGAGCCGGCGCTCGCACGCGAGGCGCAGGTTCTTCTTGATGCGCCAGAGCAGGTCGGCCCCCGTGTCGTGCGCCTGCTGCCAGAGGTCGAACCCGAAGAAGTTGCGATCGGCAAGGCACAGCATGCCGGCCTCGAGCCAGGCGAGTGATCCTCGCGCCAGGGTCGTCTCGCCTTGCGAATAACCACCGACCTGGTTGCCGAACAGCACATGCGTACCACTCTCCACCAGCGAGACGAAGCGGAGCTGCGGGAATGCACTCCTGCCACGGCTTGCCGATGGTCGGCCGAATGCTGCGGCGTTCTCAACAGTGTCGGCGATATCCAAGGTGCTGCCGTCAAGGCTGACCAGTCGCCATCGGCGATACCACGCCCCTCGCGTCGCTTCGACAGCCACCGGCCGCACGACGGCGTCGTGCAGGTGCTTCAACGGCTCTGCACCAAGACGAGTGCGAGCCTGTGAGATCCCCGACTTACCCGCCACCCGAATCCGCGAGAGGGGACCCTGCAACCACTGCACCCCTTCCAGCAGACACCGCAGGACTTCCCGATACGACGACTGCATGTACAGCGCCAGCGCGATGACGTAGTAGACCACCACCTGCGCTGGCAGGTCACGCTGTCGCAGGCTGGTCTTTCCAGTCGCTGCGAGTGCCGCCTCGACGCGATCCTGCGGCACCTTCGCCGCGAGAACGCCAAGGCTGACGTAATCAGTGATCCGTGTCCCTTTCGGCAGCTCGGCAACCGTACGCGCCATCTGCGGTCCTCCCGTGCCTTCCCACACAGGATAACGCTGATGTCAAGTCTAAGTGAACAGTATTG
>JAZDGE010000187.1:0-12293 GCA_043807175.1 Acidobacteriota bacterium | reverse complement strand
AGCTCTTCGCGGCCGAGGTGGCGCGCGCGATCACCAGCGAGGCGCGGATCGAGGTGGCGCGCGAGGAGGCGCAGGCGCTGCCCGAGGGGCCGGCGATCATCGCCACCGGTCCGCTCACCTCGCCGCCGCTGCACGCCGCGCTCGAGGCGCGCCTCGGCGAGGGCTCGCTCGCGTTTTTCGATGCGATCGCGCCGGTGGTTGCCGCCGATTCGCTGGATCTCGCCCGGCTCTTTCGCGCCTCGCGCTATGGCACGGGAGGCGGCGACGACTACCTCAACGCCCCCCTCACGCGGCCCGAGTACGAGCGCTTCGTCGTCGCGCTTCTGGCCGCCGAGCGAGTCCCGCTGCACGACTTCGAGACCGACACGCCCTACTTCGAGGGCTGTCTCCCGATCGAGGTGATGGCCGAGCGCGGCCCCGACACCCTGCGCTTCGGGCCGATGAAGCCGGTCGGCCTGACCGATCCACGCACGGGCAGGCCGCCCTGGGCGGTCGTGCAACTGCGCCGCGACGACCTCGGCGAGGCGCAGTGGAACCTGGTGGGCTTCCAAACTCGGATGACGATCCCGGCGCAGAAGTCGGTGCTCCAGATGATACCGGGTCTCGAAAACGCTCGCTTCGCGCGTTTTGGCATGGTCCACCGCAATACCTTCGTCTGTGCGCCGCGCCATCTCGATGCCAGGCTGCGCCTCGCGGCCTGCCCGGGCCTGCGCCTGGCCGGCCAGCTCACCGGGGTCGAGGGCTATGTCGAGTCGGCGGCCACCGGGCTGCTCGCCGGCCTCTTCCTCGCCTGCGAGCTGGCCGGCGGCGAGCCGGCGCCGCCGCCCGGCTGGACCGCGCATGGCGGGCTCATCCGCCATCTCACCGAGCGCCCGCCACACCGCTTCCAGCCGGCCAACGCCTCTTGGGGGCTGATGCTCGACCCACCGTTGGAGCTGCCGCGCGAGAAGGGCGCCCGCCGCCGCGCCGCCGCCGCCGCCGCACTGGCGGCGATTGGCGCCTGGCGGTCCAGCCTTCAGGTGTAAGGCAGACTTCGCTCTCGACTCTCGCTACCCGCGGTCGCCCATGGCCCCTCGTACTTCATTCACTGGCATGCCCTGGCATGCCTCTGCTGACAGGCGGGCCAGAGCGTCGCGGCCCCCGGGGCCCAGCATCGGGCCCCTGGCGCCTGCGCCCCCCCCAAGCCCTCCGACCCCATCCCATTCCCACCGCCTCAGCCAATCCGCTGCTGCTCACTTCGAGCTCGTCTTCATGGTGTGACTGCTCGCCCCCCAGTGGGGCGTCCTCCGGCCGCGATTCTCGGCCTCTGCCAGGCCGCGGGCACGCGCGATCCACTCCCGGGAAAGCTGCGGCACGGCGATAGGTGGCGCCGTTTCCGCCCCGCGGGCGCGGGCGATCCACTCCCTGACCGGTCCCGGGCGCTGCCGAGGAGTGGCGACAAGATCGGGCCCGGGGCGCGCTCGCCGGGGCTCGGAGCTCGCCCGCTGCCGCCGCGACATGCGACGAACCGAGAGTCTCATGGCTGTTCTCCTGGCGCCGGCGTCGGGCCGAGCAGCCGTGCGATCGTCGGGATCAGCTCCGTCGCCATCGCTCGCTTGGGGACGAAAGCAGTGGCGCCGGCAGCTTCTGCGGTCTCGCGGTAGGCGTCGTCCTCATGAACCGTGAGCATCACGATCGCAATCTCGGCGACGAGCTGCTGGCTGTCGTCCAGTCTGGCGGCGAGCCGCTTCTCTGCCGGCGGGGCGAGCTGGCCGCGCAGGATCGTGAGGTTGATGCCGAGCGCCGTCAGCGACTGGCCGACGCGATCGTGCAGCTCCTGGGCGAGGCGGCGGCGCTCGGCCTCCTCGCTGTCGGCGAGGTGGCGCGCCAGGCGCTGCAGCCGCACTGCGGCGCTGCGCAGGTCGGCTTCGAGCTGGTCGCGCGCGGTGATGTCGTGGGCGACCACGAGCGCCGCCGCCCTGCCGGCGAGCTCGAGCTGGTGCGAGGTGATCTCAACCGTGATGATGCGCCCGTTCTTCAGTCGATGGCGCCAGATCTGCCCGCTTTGCCGCGGCGGCCGCGGCGACGCGACGTCCTCGATCAGCCGGGGAACGTCCTCGGGCGGCCTGATGTCGGCGATCGTGATCGCCATGAACTCCGCGCGGGTGTAGCCGTAGTGCTCGATGGCGGCGAAGTTGACCTCGAGGAAGGCCAGCGTTACCAGGTCGTAGACCCACATCGGCAGGGGATTGCGGGCGAAAAGCAGGCGAAAGCTCGCCTCGCGCTGGCGCAGCGTGCGGCGTTGCCAGGCGCGGGCGAGGGTGGCGCGCACTGTGGCGGGGAGGCGGCGGAGATGGGTGGCGCCCTTGAGCACGTAGTCGTCTAGCCCGGTGTGTAGCGCCTCGGCGACGATCTCCTCGTTAGCGCTGCCGGTGAGCATCACGACCGGGCAGTCGGACCAGCGCGCCTTGACCGTGCGCAGGACTGCGAGGCCGTCGATCCAGCCGAGCTGGAAGTCCGTGAGCACGAGGTCGGGCTCGTTTCCTGCGAGCGCCTGCGCAAACTCTGCCGGGCTTGCAGGCTGCTCGGCCACCAGGCCGGGCAGCTCGCTTTCGAGTGCGCGCAGGACCAGCGCGCGATCATCGCGGTCGTCCTCGATCTGCAGCAGACGCAGGGGACGCCGGGTGCAGGCCGTGAGCGCGCCGATCGTCTCGACCAGGGCCTCGGCCGGCAGCGGCCGGAGCAGGTGCGCGTTGGCGCCGAGCTTGTAGGCGCGCTCGAGGTGGCCGGTCTCCCAGGAGGATGTGAAGGCAAGCACGGGAATGCGGGCGATCTCGGGCCGCTCGCGCCGCCAGGTGAGGAGCTCGAACGCGCCCTTCTCGGGGAGGTCGAGATCGAGCAGAATGAGAACCGGCAGGAGATCGTAGCCGGGCAGGCCACCCGCCAGGTAGTCCAGCGCCTCCTTGCTGCCGGGAAGGGACACGACCGGGTCGGGCAGGACGAGCTCTGCCAGGCTCTGCTCAAGCCGCCTGCCCTCCTCCCGGTCATGGTCGACCAGGAGCACCGGAGCTCGTTCGCCTTGTAGAGACATGCGCACCGCCATCTTGCCCGAGCGCCACGTTGATCCCGCCCCAGTATAGGCGCAGGGTCGCTAGCGAGGCTTCGCCTCAAACTGACGAGGCGAAGCCTCGCGTCGACAGTTGACAGTTTCCCCCGTCCACCACCCAGCAAACCCGCCCCGGTGGAAGTCGAGAGTCGAGAGTTTCCACCGCCCACCACGCAGCAGATGCCCCCACCCGTCCCCCGCCCGAACGCTGGGTGAAAAACTCGTTCTGGTCGGGAAGATTCTTGGCGTGTGGGCGAGCCCAGAGCGGTCGGGCTCGCGGTGCCCGTCTTTAGCGCCGGCGCTGCCGGCCCTGCTGCGGGGGCTTCGGGAAGGACACCTCGTCCTGGCGGATCTGGTGCTCCCAGAGGACCTTGCCGCTGCGGTCGCAGGCCTGCATGGTGAGCACCCGCTGCCTGGCCGCGCCGGAAAAGCGCAGCATGCCAAAGCTGTGCGCCATGACGAGCGTGCCCGCGACGCGGTGCGGGTTGGCGAGCTCGGGATGGCCCTCCTTCATCTCGTGGACGCCGGCGGTGAGAGAGGAGCTGGTGAAGTCGTAGAGCGGATAGGCGCCCGCAGGCTGCAGGCGAATCAGCTCGCTGTGGTGGCGGTCACCGGAGATGAAGACGACACCGTCGATCCGCTGGCCCACGATCCAGTCCACGAGCTCTTTCTGCTCCGCGGCGTAGTGCGCCATCGTCTCGTACTCGGAGAGCGGGTTGAGCACCTGGTTGCCGAGGGCGATCACCTTGAAGGCGGCGTGCGAGCTGACGAGGCTCTCCTTCAGCCACTCGAGCTGGGCCCGGCCGAGCATCGTCTTGTCGGCGCGCTGTGGCCAGCCATTGGGCTTGCGGTGGTAGCGGTCATCGAGGAGGAAGAAGTCTACGTCGCCCCAGGTCACCTTGTGAAACACGCCGGGAACCCCGGGCAGGCCCCGCGTGGCCGCCGGCCAGTAGAGCTTGAAAAGCGCCAGCGAGGCGTCTTTGAGGCCGTAGGAGCCGTCGCTGTCATTGGGGCCGAAGTCGTGGTCGTCCCAGATCGCGAGGTGCGCTGTTGCGGCGAGAAACGGCTGGAGCTCGGGCAGCGCCCGGTCGTGGCGGTAGCGATGGGCGAGGCCCGAGGCGGAGAAGAGATCGGCCTCACGGTAGTAGAGGTTGTCGCCAAGCCAGAGCATGAGATCGGGCCTGGCCGCCGCCATCGCGGCGAAGATCTCATACTCGCTGCCGTATGGTCGGCCCGGACGGTCGTAGGCGTCCTCGTTGATGTAGGCGCAGGAACCGAACATGGCGGCGAAGTCCGGCGGCGGCGTGCGCCACTGCCACAACGGCAGGGTGGTGAAGGTGAGCGGGTAAGGCCGCGCGACGAGGTGGCCGTCGAGGTAGAGCTCGTACTCGTAGGCCCCTCCCGGCTCGAGGCCAGCTAAAGTGAAGGCCTTCACAAGCTCGTCGCTGCTGCACGTGCGCGCCTCGGGCGTGAGCCGCGCCGCCTCCGGCACCCCGGCGGGAAAGTAGCGGAGCTGCACGGCGGTCTCGCTCGCCGTCTGGACCCAGATTGCAGTCGAGCGCAGCTCAGTGGCGGCGAGCATCGGTCCGGCGTGAAGCAGGGTTTCCTCGGCCGCCGCCGCCGACGACAGCACCGTCAGGGCCACCACCGCGTGACGAGCGAGGTTTCCCATGCCAACCTCCGTCCGCCACGGTAGATGGGAAGCAGCACCTCGTCAAACCGGACGACGCGGAAATTGCACAGCTACTTGCGGGGGTAGGGGTTAGGGGCTGGGACACCCCGACCCCAGCCCCTGACCCAAGACCATGACCCCGAGCCCAGGAACCACAAATGCGAGCGAAGCGAGCCAGCTCCTCTCTCCTTCTCAAGGCCCTGGCCCGGCCCCCAGCAGCGCAGGCAGGGCGGCTACAATTCCCGGGTGCCCTGGCGCCTGGCCGACCTCACCTCGTACCTGCGCGACGAGCGCAACCTCTCGCCGCACACCCTGCGCGCCTACGAACGCGAGGTGGCGCAGTTCGTCGCCTTCGCCGAGCGGGAGCTGGACTGCGCCAGGCCCGGGGCGGTGACGCCGGCGGTGGTGCGCGCCTATCTCGCGCATCTCCATTCGCGCGGCCTGGCCCGGGTGTCGGCGCAGCGCGCGCTGGCCGCGCTGCGCACCTACCTGCGCTTCCTTGGGCGCGAGGGAGTGGTGGAGAGCAACCCCGCCAAGCTGGTACCGACGCCGCGGGCGCCGCAGAAGGTGCCGGATGTCCTCACCGCGCCCGAGCTCGCCGACCTGCTCGACGCGCTGCCCGCCACTCCGGCCGGCCGGCGGGACCGGGCCGCCCTCGAGCTGCTCTACGGCGCCGGCCTGCGCGCCGCCGAGCTGGTGGGCCTCGATCTCGACGATATCGACCTCACCCGCCGGCTGGCCCGGGTGCTCGGCAAGGGGAGCAAGGAGCGCATCGTGCCCTTCGGGCGCCAGGCGCAGGCCGCGCTGCGTGTCTATCTGCCGGTGCGGGGGGATTGGCGGCGGGAGGCGAAGGCCCTCGCCGCCGGTGAGCCGCTGTTTGTCAACCAGCGCGGCGGTCGCCTCTCCGATCGCTCGCTGCGCCGCATCCTCGACGCGGCGTTGCTGCGGGTTGCCATCGTCCGCCATGTCCACCCGCACACCCTGCGCCACGCCTTCGCCACCCACCTGCTGGAGGCGGGCATGGACCTGCGGGCGATCCAGGAGCTGCTCGGCCACGCATCGCTGTCGACGACGCAGCGCTACACCCACCTCGACCTCGCACACCTGATGGAGACCTACCGCAAGGCGCACCCGAAGGCGTAAAGGCGGGCGCCGGGCTCAGGGCGCCGGGCTCAGGGCGCCAAAGTAAGCTCGTTGCCGTGTCTGGACCTCGACCTGGACGTGGACCTGGACCGGCCTGCCTGCAGCTTTCGGCATCGTCCAACCGTTTCGACCCCGCGGCGCCGATCAGCTTCTCGCCCCTCACCGCCTGGATGCTCGCGAAAGTGTGCCGAGCGAGAGGTCCGAGTTCAGGTCCAAGTCCAGGTCCAAGTCCAAGTGCATACCAGCAGGGCACAGAAGGTTAGCGCCTACAGGGCGCCGGGCTGCACAGCGCTGACTACATCGGTTGTGGCGGCGATCGCTTCCCGGTCACAGGCTAAAGGGAGGCGTTCCCTCAACGAGAGCAAGAGGGCGTGCACGACCACCGGACCGAAGGCAAGCTGCTGCGCCCAGTAGGACTGCGCCCGCGGCGTCCCGGCGCGGAGCTCGCTCAGCATCAACTCGACGGTCTCTGCCCAGCTCATAGATCCTGCAGAACGTAGCGCAGGTTGTCGGCGACCACGGGATCGGACCGCCAGCGCTCGCGCAGACGTCCGAACGCCTCCGTCAGATCAGCCTCGAATCGCGATGACGGAAGGACGTCCACATCCAACGTGGCTCTCCCGTCGAGCCCCAAGGCGAGCACAGCAGCGCCGCCGCGGATATCGAGCTCGCACGGTGACTCGAGACAGGTGTCGAGTGCCTCGAAGATTGCGAAGAGGCGTCCTCTGTCCACCAGATGTGTCTATTGCCGCGGGCGGCCCCGTCAAGCCCGCAACGTTCTCCGAATCTGCCATTCCGTCAGCGCTTGACGGTCGAGGCAGCGGGTCTCGGCGCCGGCAGCTCCCAAGTGTAGGGGACGAAGGTCTTCAGCTCGTTGATCCGGTTGTACAGATCCTCGGCGCCAGGCACGGAGATCGCCGCCGAACCATCGGCGCGCCGCTCGTAGCGCAATGAGCCACCCGTGAACGGATCAGGCGCCGACGCCTCGGGCCAGGCGGCCAGGGTGTCGGGGTAGCGACCGGTGTCGAGGGCTTCGAGCCGGACTGCGATCGCCAGCCGCGCCAGCCGCCGGAGCGAGAGGATGCTCTGGTAACGGACCAGGGAACCGGCCAGTGTGTCGGCGGTTGGGCGACCCTTCTCGAGTTGTTTGCTCTTTTCCAGGCGATCCGCGAGCGCTCCGTCGAGGCCCATTGGCCGCGAAGCCAAGCCCGCGACACCCAGCACGATCCGCAGGTATTCCTCAGGGCTTGGGACCGACATCACGACCTTTGTCGACGCGGCATCGAACATGTTGCGGAGGTCGACACCTCCCGAGTGGACGCCGGCTCCCAGGCCGCCGAGGGCACGCCTCCATGCCGTCGCAAGATCGACGTCAGGAATGACCGCGTCGAGATGGTCGAGCGCCGCCCGCTCGATTGCTGGCGCACGCACCCCAGCGAGGATCACATCGGCCATCATGCGTTCGGCGGCCAGGCCGATGAGCTGGGCGATTAGCGGCGTTTCTCGCTCGAGCGACGCCGCGATGCAGGCGAGTCTGGAGACATCCAGGCGGTAGGCGGCCGAGTCGCCGCTCTCGAGGGCGAACAAAGCATGTTCGCGGATCAACCGAGCGAGCCAGAGCAGCTCGAGCACCGGGATGTCGGGCTTGACGCTCGTGGCCTGTGTCCCGGACAGGAGGTAGCTCGAAAGCCGCTTGGTCGAGGCCCTCTCGGCCAGGTCGAGCGCCGGGGCGATGCGCGAGAAGAGGCGACCGATCGCCGCCCGCTGATCGGCCGTCCAGGCGTCGGCCGGAAGCGAAGTCATTTCCGCGACGAGATCCTTGTCGGCCTTCTCCAGGACCAGTGCCGCAGCGGCGGCGCGCAGCCAGATCGCGGCGTTCTCGCCGTCGGGGACGACCGGCGAGGCGTAGGCGGCTGGGTCCAGCGGCCCGACCTTCTCGCGGAACTCGTTCTCCAGGCTCCGCTCCTCGGCACGCGCCTGCACGCGCAGGCCAAGCAGCAAGGCGAGGGCAACCACGGCCACCACCCCACCGATGCGGATCAACTTGACAAGTCGATTGCGGCTCATGCGTCTCTCCTTCCTCGCTCCCCTTCTCACGACTCCGCGCGCAGGGCCTGGTCCAGGGTCAGCGCCGGCTCATGCCTGTGGCTTGAGCCAGCGTCCAGGCTGAACCCGAAAGTCAAAAGGTCTTGGTCGAGCTCCTGCCGTGCGACGAATGGTGAGCGTGCCTCGTGCTCTGGCGGTCGCGCCGCCGGCCCGTTCGATCCCAGCAGTGATAGCCCGGCGTGGCACGCAAGGAGCACTACCAGTGCCGTTGCCCAGGCGAAATCGGCCCAACCCCAGGACGACACCGGTTCAGCCTCGGGCTGTGGTACCCCCCTTGCCGCGTGCGCAGCCGAAAGCACGCGATCTCTCAGCCACACTGGCGGAACCGGACGGTGCAACCGTTCGACCATTTGGTCGTGCTTATTCATCTCTCCACCCCCATCAGGCGGCGCAGGCGGCGCATCCCCAGGCGGTAGCGGCTGGCAGCAGTGAACAGCGGCACGCGGGTCGCCTTGCCGATCTCGGCGAACGAGAGGCCGTCGAAGTGTCGCAGGTAGATGGCCTCCCGCTGCGAGGCAGGGAGCTGCTTCAGGAGGTGCCAGGTCTGCGCCGCCTCCACCTTGCCCTCGTGGCTGGCAGTCGCGGGCTCAACCAGGTTCTCGTCGATGGCAACGTGCTCGCGCCGCTTGCGCAGGACATCAATGGCGGCGCGGTGCGCCATGGCGAACAGGTAGGCGCGCGGGTCGCGTACGCGGGCGAGGTCGGCGCCGGTTCGCGCCAGGCGCACGAACACGTCCTGCACCGCATCGCAGGCGTCCTCGTGGGAGCCGGCGCGCCACAACGCGAGGCCGTACAGGTCAGTTGCCGTGAGGTCGTAAACGGCATCGAGCGCCGCGAGCTGCCCGCGTGCGAGCTGCCCGAACAGCTCACCCAGCTCCTCGCACGCCTGCACCGCCCGTTCGTCCCTGGCCTCAGGCCTCGTTTGTGCTTGCGTTGGCACCGGCCGAAGGATCGCGCTCACACCCCAAAGACGCAACTTTCGCGCGTTCTTGTCACTCGGTGGCGAAGACCGGGTCAACGGAAAAGGTGGGGCCGTATGGGTGCCTCCAGGAACAGTACTCATGACACGTTTGCCAACACGAGGTACGAGAGAGTGCTACCGAGGCTGGCGAGGGGCCCGATCGACCTGCCGACGGCTGGCGGCTACACGAGACCTCCAGGACCGCCCCGTCGGCGCCACGCTCGCCTGCCGCCCGCGCGAGGCTAGCGGGAAAAGAGCAGGGCGACGCCGGCAAGGGCGACGAGGGTGCCGGCGACGGCGCGGATGCTGGGGTGGTAGCGCTCGGTGGCCATCACCAGCGGGATCACGAGCAGCGGCGTGGTGGCCATGATCGTGGCGGCGACGCCGACCGAGGTGTGGTGGGCCGCCACCAGCGACAGCCACACCCCGGCGAAGGGACCGAAGAAGGCGCCCAGGGCCAGGTAGACGAAGGCGTGTCGCAAGGCCCCACGCAAGCCGAGCCCGACGAGCTTCCCGGTCAGCAGGGTGAGCAGCCAGATCACCGCGGTGGCGATGCCGATGCGCAGCCAGGTGGCGGCAAGCGGCGGCACGCCTCCGGCCATGCCGAGCTTGGCCAGCGCCAGCCCCACGCCCTGGCAGGCGGCCGCGGCAAACGCGAGAAGGACGCCGGCGCGCCGTTTCACCCCTTCGAGCGGCTGACCGGGCCGCTCCGCGACCACCCAGACGACCCCACCGAGGGTCAGGACCATGCCCCCCAGCGCCCGGGCGCCCGGCTCCTCGCCCAGGAAGAGCGCGCCCGCCAGGGTGGCGAACATCGGGGCGGAGGACATCACGAGCGAGGCGAGGCGGGGACCGATGCGGTGGAGAGCGGCGAAGAGCGCGAGATCCCCGACCACCAGGCCAATCACGGCGCTGGCGGCGAGAAAGCCGAAAGAGGAAGCAGTGAGCGCGGCGAGCGGCGAACGCGAGAGGAGCAGGGCGAGCGAGAGCAGCACGAGCGCCATCGGCAGGCGCAGGAGGTTCACGCGCAGCGCTCCGGCGCGCCGGGAGGCCTCGGCAAACGCGACGCTGGTTGCCGCCCAGCAGAAGGCGGTGGCGAGCGCGGCGGTCTCTCCGAGTGGCATCCTAGTGAGGCTCCGCCTCAAACCGTCGAGGTGCTGCCGCTTGCCGGTCGCTTGGGGCGATTGGCCGCTGGCTGCGTGGGGTTGGCGGAGCCTCGAGTCGACAGTTGACAGTCGACAGTTTCCCCCACACCCCACCCAGCAAACCCACACTCCCGTCCCCCACCCGAAGACTCGACTCGAAAACTTGGGTCATTCGTTCACATCCTGCCTCCATCAGAGGTCTAGCGGTCCCCCGGGGGAGGATACGCCTGGTCGGCTGGGGCGAGAGGCGCTCCGGGCCAACAGTGCTACCCTCGCCACGGAGGCGAAAATGACGGCGGCTTGGCGGCACACGACAATTTGCGCGGTCCAGCGCGACGGCACAACGGCGCTCGGCTGCGACGGCCAGGTCACTTTCGGGACGGCGATTCTCAAGCACGGCGCGAGCAAGCTGCGCAAGCTCGCCGGCGGGCGGGTGCTGGCCGGCTTCGCCGGCTCGGTGGGCGACGCGCTCGCCCTGTTTACCCGCTTCGAGGCCAAGCTCGAGGAGTATGCCGGCAACCTCGAGCGCGCCTCGGTGGAGCTCGCGCGCGACTGGCGGACCGACCGCGCGCTGCGCCACCTCGAGGCGATGATGATCGTCGCCAACCACGAGCAACTGCTGCTGCTGTCGGGCTCGGGCGAGGTGGTCACGCCCGACGATGGGGTGATCGCGATCGGCTCGGGCGGGCCGGTGGCGCTCGCCGCGGCGCGGGCGCTGCTCGCTCACAGTGCCCTGCCGGCCGCCGAGGTCGTGCGTGAGGCCCTGCGCATCGCCGCCGGGATCGACCTCTACACCAACGACCACATCACGGTGGAGGTGGCGCCATGAGCGGGGTGATGCTGGCGCCACGCGAGATCGTCAGCGAGCTGGACCGCTACATCGTCGGGCAGGGGGCAGCCAAGCGCGCGGTGGCGATCGCCCTGCGCAACCGGTGGCGGCGGGCCCAGCTCCCCGAGGCGCTGCGGCGGGATGTCTCACCCGCCAACATCATGCTGATCGGGCCGACCGGCGTGGGCAAGACGGAGATCGCCCGCCGTCTCGCGCGCCTCGCGTCGGCGCCGTTCGTCAAGGTCGAGGCCTCAAAGTTCACCGAGGTCGGCTACGTCGGCCGTGACGTCGACTCGATCGTCCGTGACCTCGCCGAGGCGGCGGTGGCGATGGTGCGCGGCGAGCGCGCCGAAAAGGTGCGGGTGGCCGCCCAGCGTGCGGCCGAGGAGCGGCTGCTTGACCTCCTGCTCCCCCCTGGCGCGAGCGGCGATCGCGAGGAGTCGCGGCGGGCGCTGCGCCGGTTGCTGCGGGAAGGGGCGATGGAGGAGCGGGAGGTGGAGTTCGAGGTTGCCGAGAACCGGACGCCGGTTCTCAACCTCTTCGGTGGCCAGGGGATGGAGACACTGGAGCTGAACCTGCGCGACGCCCTGGGGGGAATGCTGCAACGGCGCGCCCAGCGGCGTATGACGGTGGCGAAGGCGCGGGCGGTGCTCGAGGGCGACGAGGTGGAACGTCTGGTGGACCGCGGCGAGGTCGAGCGCGAGGCTCTCTCCCGCGCCCAGGAGAGCGGCATCGTCTTTCTCGACGAGATTGACAAGGTGACCTCGCGAGGCGGCGGCGGCGCGGGTCCGGACGTCTCCCGCGAGGGCGTCCAGCGGGACCTGCTGCCGCTGGTCGAGGGCTCCACGGTCACGACCCGCTATGGGCCGCTGGCGACCGACCATGTGCTTTTCATCGCCGCCGGCGCCTTCCATGTCGCCAAGCCCTCGGACCTCATCCCGGAGCTGCAGGGGCGCTTTCCGGTCCGGGTTCAGCTCGAACCGCTGCAGGAGGCGGATCTCGCGCGCATCCTGACCGAGCCCGAGCACTCGCTCATCAAGCAGCATCAGGCATTGCTGGGCGCCGAAGGGGTCGAGCTTGAGGTGACCGACGACGCGGTCGCCGAGCTCGCGCGGGCCGCGGCCGAGCTCAACCGCAGCGCCGAGAACATCGGCGCCCGCCGGCTCATCACGGTGCTCGAACGGGTGCTCGAGGAGATCTCCTTCACCGCCTCCGAGCGCCGTGGCGCGACCATCACCCTGGATAGCGCCAAGGTGCGTGAGGCCCTCGCACCATTGATGGCGCGGGAGGACTTGGCGAGGTACATCTTGTAGGGAGAAAGCAGGCAAAAGGCGACAGGCGGCAGGCGAAAG
>JAZDGE010000186.1:0-5615 GCA_043807175.1 Acidobacteriota bacterium | reverse complement strand
CACCAGCTGCGCCAGCAGGTCGATATCCTGCTCGGCCTGGCGCCGGCTGCCGCCACCGGCCAGGTTCGCACGCGGGCCGGGCTCGCCGCCAGCCTGGAGGCGATCCTGCGCACCCTGCGACGGCAGGTGAGCGCACGGGTGGGGGAGGTGGTGGGCGAGCCCTCGCTCTGGGTGGCGGCCGCCGCCGCGCTGGCCTGGACCGCTCCCGCGGGCGCCGATTCCGGCCGGGTGCGGGAGCTGGTGCGGCGCGTGCGGCGCCACCAGCTCCAGGTGGGCGCCCACACCTGGGTCTCGGTCGGGCAGTGCGGTGGCATGTCGAGCGCCAGCGCGCTGCTGGCGCTGGCGGAGCTGAAGCTGGGGGAGAAGCAACGGACCTTCGCTCTGGTACGTACTCTCAGCCAGCGGGGTGCGCTTGATCAACCATCGCTCGCTCTGGCCCGCGCTGCGGCAGCTCTGCTGGTTCGCGGCGGGCCTCCCCGCAGCGTGAGTCTGCAAGTCGATGGCCGGGTGCGCCGCCTGGAGCTGCAGGGCGGCCTGGCGCGGGTTTCGGCCCCCGAGCTGGCGCGGCCCGGGCCCCACGTGATTCGCGTGGAGGCGCCAGCCTCGAGCGCTCCGGTCTACCTGCAGGCCGTCACCGAGTACGGGCTGCCGTGGTCCATCCTGCCCGAGCGAAGCGGACCGCTGGTGGCGTCCCTCGAGGGGGTGACCATGGCCCGTGACCAGCGGGCCAGGCTCGTGCTGGTGGTGCGCAATCTGTCGCCGCGGTCCATTGGCCTGCCGGTTCTGGAGATCGGCCTGCCGGCAGGGGCGGAGCTCGACGAGGAGGGGCGGGGCGAGCTCCGGCGCCGCACCGTCACCGAGCCCGAAGCGACCCGGGGCACGCTCCGCCTGGCGCTGCCTGGCCTGCCGCCCGGTGGCGTCCGCCGCCTGCCGTTGCCGCTGCGCTGGTCGATCGGCGGGCGCCTGCAGGGGCTGGGAATCGTCGCTTACGCGGCCGATCGGCCGGAAGATATCTCGATCACCCAGCCGCGCGTCTGGGACATCGCCGATGGCCCGGTGGCGGAGCAGCAGCCATGAGCGCAACGCGGGCTTCTCTGGTGCCCTGCTACGCCCTGGCCGGCGCTCTGCTGGCGGCCGCGCTGGCCGAACCGGCCAGCGGGCAGGAGGTGGCACGGCTTGACGTGCCGGGGCGCGGCGGCGGCGTGACCGGACTGGAGATGGGGATCGAAGGGAGCCTGCGCGCGACGCCCGGGGGACGGTTGCGCTGGTTCGTGACGGTGCACGAGATCATCGCCGGCCGCGATCTGCGGCCCGCTCCCCGGGCAGCACTCCGGGTGCTGGCCTCGTTTCAACCCAGCAAGCCGCTCCTCGAGGCGGTCAGCGACGCCAGTGGTCGCGCCGAGCTGTCGTTCGACATTCCTGCCGACCTCGAGCGCGCTTTCCAGCTGGTCATCGAGGTGCGCTCGCCGCGGCGGGTGCAGCGGCGGTTCGAGGTGACTGTCCAGCTCGGCCGGCGCTACCGGACCGAGGTCCACGTCGACCGGCGGACCGTCGAGCCGGGCGGGAAGCTCCAGGTCTGGGGGCGCGTTCTCGACCTGGCGCGGAGCAGACCATCCTCCGGGCACGCGCTGACCATCCAGGCGCGAGATGGCGCCCTCCACCTGATTGGTCGCATCCAGGCGACCAAGACCGACCGGCGCGGCGTGTTCCACGTTGCCCTGCAGGCCCCCAGCCTCCCCCAGACCACCTTCTCCGTCGAGACGAGCGCGGCTGACGCGGACCTGGTCAAGGTGACCGGGCTGGTCGCCTCGGTGACGCCGCGTCCAGCGCTGGTGGTTTTTGCGCGGCCGCAGCGGACCGTGGTCCCGTCCGGGGCTCTGGAGCAGGTCGAGGTCGTGGTGCGCACGCCGGAGGGCCGCCCCGTCCCGCGGGCGACGCTGACCGGGCTCTCCATTCCCCAGGCCAAGAAGGGCAAGCGCCGGGCTGTCAAGCCGACCCTGACCGATGCCCGCGGCCGAGCTCGGGTGCCGTGGCGGGTGGTTTCGACGGCGGCGCTGGCGGATGTGACGGGACAGCTGCTGGCGGTCCGGGAGGGCCTGGGTACGGGCAGCGCGACGGTGCGGGTGCGGGTCACCCGGCGCACCCATCTCCTGGCCTGGGCGGTAGAGGGCGGCGCGCTGGTGCCAGGTCTGCCCGGCCGCCTCTTCATCAGGGCCTTTCATCCCGACGGTCGGCCGCTGTCGGGGGCCGCGGTTCGCCTCGACACAGGCCAGCCGACGGCAGGCCGGACGACCGCCACCGACGCTGAGGGGGTCGCCATCCTGGAGGTCAACACCGGCACCCCCGATCCCTCTGCTGAATGCAGTGGACCGACCATGAGCGCCGCCACTGTGCAGGTGGGGCCCGGCACCGAGGAGCTCTGCCTGCCGATCGACCCCGAGGCAACGATCCGGGTGCGCCCCCGGTTGCCGACCACCGCCGCCGGCCAGCCGGTGGAGATCGAGCTCGAGCGGCGGCCCGCGCTGGCCGCGTCTCCGGTCGTCGTCACGGTGCTCGCCCGCGCTGCCGGTGCGGCGAGCTGGCAGCCGGTGGCCCAGGCGGTCGCGCCGCCACGGGCGCGGCTCATCGCCCTGCGGCTGCCGCCCGACGCAGTCGGGCTGCTATGGGTCCGGGCGCGGCCGCTGGTCGGCCCAGCGCGACAGGAGGTCCGGGGCGGTAGCGCGCTGATCTGGTCGTCGCCGGGTCCCGCTCTGGAGCTGGGAGTGGCGCCATCGCGCGGCGGGCGGCTGGCCCTCGCCCTGCAGGGGACCGGCAAGGAAGAGGCCAGCGGTTTCGCCCTGGCGCTCCCTGTCGACGAGGGAGAGCGGCTGCTCGGCGAGCTCCGCCGATCGCACGGGCAGCAGCCCGAGCCGGGCGGCGGTCCGGTGCGGCTGGCGGGCTTCTTGGCCGCGCACACACCGGTCGATGATGCGGCGGCCGGGGTTCTCCACGAGGGGAGAGTGCTGCCGGTGGCCATGCCCGCCAGCCCGGCGGAGCTGGGACTGCTGCGCGATCCGTGGCGTAGCCGAGCGCGCTTCGTCAGGGGGCGTCTCGGCAGGTTGCTGCGCGCGGTGGAAGATCGCGTCGCCGCGCACATCCCTGACCGGCTGCGTCAGGTCGCCAGCCGCGGGCCAGGTGGCTGGCGCTTCAACCGGGAGGTGCTGCGGGGCATCACCGACGAGCTCGGCGACGAGTCCATGAGCGGCCTCGACGGTAGCCCGCTCACCATTGAGGCCTTGCAGAGACTCGACCCGGCGTTGGTCTACGACAACGTCGCCCGTCGGCTCACCCGGCAGCGGCTGCTCCGCCTGCTGGTGGCGCTGCGGGCGTTCGTCCGCCAGCAGCAGCTCGATCACGCCTGGCCGCGGCGCGGTGACCCCGCCAGCTGGCTGAACGGGCTGGTCGGCTGGCAAGACCCGGACGGTGAGCTGGAGGTCGAGCGAGCCCAGCTCTTCGACGCCTGGGGGCGACCGTTTCTGCTGCGGCGCGCGCCGGGCGGCCGCGCGCGTTTCCGCGACATCGAACCGGTGGTGGGCTACGAGCTGATCTCGGCGGGTCCGGACGGAAAAGCCGGCACCGGCGACGATATGGCCGACCCGTTCGGCCGCGTGCTCGGGCGGGGTGGCGTCTACGCCGAGGCGGTCGGCGAGGAGACCCTGCTCGCGCGCCTGCGCAGCGTCGAGCTCGGCAGGGCGACCATCGAGGCGCTGGCCAAAGTGTTCGAGGTCGAGGCGCCGGCCGACCAGGAGACCCCGGCCGCGAGCAGCACCAGGCCCTGGGACGCCCCGGCCAAGGTGCTGCAACCGCTGACCAGAGAAGATCTCTCCTTTCACCAGGCCGGTGGCCCCTGGCCTGGAGCGGGCGTCTTCCGCGCCCTGGGCCAACAAACCGTCGGGGTGACGCTGGCGCTGTCACCCGAGCCGCGCCGGTACCTGGTGGTGGCCGGCGCCTATGGGAGCGGGGGCGTGGCGGCGTTTGCGGCCAGGCCCCTCCAGGCTGGCGCGGCGCTGCTCCTCGATGCGCCGCTGCCGCAGCGGCTGCGGCCGGGCGAGCGCCTGGTGGTGCCGGTCCGGCTGACCAATCTGCGCGATGGCCAGCGGCTCTCGCTACAGGTGAGCAGCGAGGGACCCATCGAGGCCGTGCTGGCGAGCCCTGCCGGACCTGCCGCGGTGGCGGGCCAGACCAGGATCGTGCCGCTGCGCCTCAGCGCGCCGGCCTCCCGCACCGGTATCGCGCGCCTCCGCCTCCGGGTGCGCGACAGCAACGGTGCGGTCCTGCGCGAGGTCGAGCGCCGCGTACGAGTGCTGGGGGACGGCTCGCTGCGCGCGCAACACACTGGCGTCATCGTCCAGGGGTGGGCCGCGCTGAGCTTGCAGCTTCCGTCCGATGCGCGTGAGGTGCAGGCTGTGCTGGTGGTGAGTGGCCCGCGCGACCTTCTACGCGACCCCGGCCTGCGCGAGGTCGGGCAGGCTCACCCGGCGCTGCTCGGCTGGGCGCATGCCTTGCGTGGCAGACCCGCACCGGCGTCGCTCCTCGATGCGCTCGCCGCGAGACGGCCCGGGGATGGGCCGACCGGCGCGCTGGAGGACGCCTGCGCGGCGGTGGCCTGGAGCGCGGCGAGTGTTGACCAGCAGGCCCATCCAGAGCTTGGCCGCGCCCTCGCTCGGGTGCGCGCCGCGCTACCCTCCTCGTTGCCGCTGCGCAGCGCCGTTCTGGTCGCCCTGGCGGCCGGTGCCCCGGGCCTGACCGTGGCCGGCGAGGAGGCGGTCGATCCGGTCGCGGCCCTGGTGAGCGAGCTGCGGGAGGAGGCCTGGAACGCGGTGGAGACCGAGCGAGGCCAGCCAGCGGTGATGGCGCGGCTGGCCGCGGGCCTGCTGCTGCTGGACCGGCGCGACGCCGCCGGCCGCCAGCTCTTCAGGGTCGCCCGGGCGGCGCTGGTCAGCGGCCAGCACGGCGGCCGCGTGCTCGGCGGGGCAGCAGGACAGGGGCGCGATGGCTGGATCGGCACCGCGGCCCTGGCCATCGCGGCGCGGCAGCTCGGCGAGCATGCGCTGGCTCTCGAGCTTGCTGCTGGCCTCGCGCCACGCCTCTTCCTGGGCATGGATGGTGTGGAAGCCGCCTTCTGGATGCTGGCCGCGTCGGTCTACGGTGCCTTTGGCAGCGCCAGCCCCACCGCCGTCGCGGTGGAGACCGTCGGCGGACCGCCGCGCCGCCTGACGCTGCGGGACGGCGTGGGCACCCTCGAGCTGGCGAGCGGCCTGCGCGGCGGCGCCAGCCGGATCATCGTGCGCAGCCACGACGGGCGGCCGGTGCTGGCCCGCCTAGAGGCCCGCTACCTGCGACCGGTGGTGCTCTCCTTGGCCGCACCGCTCTCGGCGCGCCTCGATGGCTATGTGGGCCATGTCGGCGAGACAGCCGCCCTGGAGATCACCGTGGCGAGCGCATCAGCGAGCGTCGTGCGGCCCGTCCTCGAGGTGCTGCTCCCCAGCGCGGCCGAGCTCAGCCAGGAGGCGCTGCGGAGCATGGCGCGCGCCCCGGCGGTGCTGCGCGTCGATCCGCCCGACCTGCAGGGGCTG
>JAZDGE010000185.1:0-5806 GCA_043807175.1 Acidobacteriota bacterium | reverse complement strand
ATCGTCTCGAGGTCGAGCCTGCCGTCGGCGAAGGCCGCGCGCAGCACTCGCTCGAAGCCATCCTGAATCGAGTTGTCGTCCGCGATGCGAATCTTAGCGATCAGCCGGTCGAGCCGCAGGCGAACAGTGGGATAGCTGATCCCGTACGCCTGTGCGGTCTCCTTGAGCGATCCCGAGCTAAGCGCGAAGCGCTTCAAGAAGGCGAGGTCCTCGGGGTCGAGAAGCCTCAGCCAGCGACCTTCCTGGTTCGAGGGGGGCGTGCCGGCGGCTTCATTTTGTTTCATCATACTAAATTTAATTCACATTTCTATTGATGTCAAGTGTCATTCCATGTATTTCGTGCGAGGGACCTCGATCAGCACGGACCGCGGTGAGAAATGCGGGCTACGGTCGCAGAACGCGGATCTCGACGCCGAGAGTGAGGTTTGCCCACGCGCGGTCAGTGGTGACAGCGGGAACCGAGCGCAACCGCGCCAGGGCCAAACATGCTCGATCGCCAAGCGAGAGGCCGTGCTGCTTGGTCTCCGGCAGCAGCATGCCGGCGGCGAGAGCGGTGCTCTCGTCGAAAGGAACGACCTCGAGGCCCAGGCCACCCAGCGCTTCGCGGATTTCTTCCTCTGGCATGCCACGATCGGCGAGCTTACCCACGACCTCGGCCACATTCACGGCGCTCATCGCAGCGCCCGGCACGAGCTCGGCGACATCCTCCCAGCCCGGCTCTGCCGCAAGCACGGCAAGGAGCGCGGAGGCGTCGAGCACGATCTCACTCACGCGACGACTCCTCTCGGCGCTCGGCGATCAGCTCGCTGGACAGCGCCTGCGCCCGCGTGACGTAGCGGCGCACGAGCGCCTGCGCCCGCGCCAGCGCGCGTTCCGGCGTAAGAAGTCGCAGCTCCCCTTCTTCGAGCACGAGCAGCACCTCATCTCCCGGACCGAGGCCAAGCGCTCGCCGGTACTCGACCGGGATCACGAGACGACCAGCCTCACCAAGATGGGTTCGAGACGTCCTCATCTGGCACCTCTCGACCAGTATGCCATGTCGGAGCCTTGCTGACAATATTCGCGCGTTTTTCCACTCGCTCAATCCTTCCCGCTCTTCGGCCAAATATTGGCGTCAAGAAATCGGTGGCGCGGTGGGCAGCGGAGGCGTAGCGTGCAGGCATGCAAACACTACCGCCTCTTGCCGAAATGGAGCGGGCCAGCGCGGCGCGCGACGCCTCCTACGACGGCCTCTTCTTCGTCGCGGTGAGGACGACGGGAATCTTCTGCCGGCCCTCCTGTCCCGCCCGCAAGCCACTCCCGGCCAATGTCGAGTATCTCGGCTCGGTGTCGACGGCGCTGTTCTCGGGCTACCGGCCGTGCAAGCGCTGCCACCCTCTCGAAGCCGGGGGGGAGCTGCCAGCCTGGGCCGCGGAGCTGGTCGCCACCGTGGAGGCCGACCCGTCGAGCCCGCTCAAGGACGCGGTCCTTCGCGCGCGCGGCCTCGAGCCGGCGCACGTGCGACGCTTCTTTCAGCGGCGCTTCGGGATGACCTTTCACGCCTACCGGCGGGCGCACCGGCTGGGCCGGGCATTTGCCACGATCCGCGAGGGCGGCGAGGTGACCGGCGCCGGCTTCGAGGTCGGCTTCGAGTCGGAGAGTGGCTTTCGGGACGCTTTCGCCCGCTTCTTCGGCCAGCCGCCGGGACGCGGCCGGCACGCCGGTAGCGTCACGATCTCCTGGCAAGCGTCACCCGTCGGCCCGCTGCTCACCGGTGCGACCGACGACGGGGTCTGCCTGGTGGAGTTCACCGACCGGCGCGCTCTCGAGGTACAGCTCGAGACCCTGCAGAGGCGCTTTGCCAGACCGCTGCTGCCGGGCCGCCATCACCACCTCGACGCCCTCGCCAGCGAGCTCGGGGAGTACTTCGCGGGCCAACGCCGCCGGTTCGAGGTCCCCCTGACGTACCCGGGGACCGACTTCCAGCGCCGCGTGTGGCAGGCGCTGCTTGAGATCCCCTACGGCCAGACCTGCTCGTACCAGGCGCTGGCGGCGTCGCTGGGCCTGCCCGGCGCTTCGCGCGCGGTCGGCCACGCCAATGGCTCGAACCGCATTGCGATCCTGATCCCGTGCCACCGCGTGCTGGCCAAGGACGGCACCCTCGGCGGCTATGGCGGCGGGCTCTGGCGCAAGCGCTTCCTCCTCGACCTCGAGCGCGGCGCCGCGTCCGGCGGGCGCCGCGACTCTGCGGGCTGATGCCTGTTCCACGTCCTATTTCATGTCAATCGTGAGGTTCGGCCAATCGCGGGCGCGCTGCCGAACGCCGTCGAGCCACATGGACCTGGGCGGGGCAATGTGCCTCCCGCCCACCCAGATCCCTCGCTCTCGCTCGGGATGACAGGATTGCTGTACGACGGATGTGAACCTGGTGTGAGGCATTGGCCGCCTCCCTTCGCTCATGCCTCCGGGTGGGTGGGGGAGCGGACCACGGACCACTGCCTTTGGGCGGGCGGGGGAACGGACCACGGACCACGGGCCACCGCCTTTGGGCGGGCGGGAGCACGGACCACTGACCACGGACCACGCTTCTCTAGAACTCCCGCAGCGACTCGTGCGCGCCCTTGTGCATCTCGTACCAGAAGTCGAGCGCGGCGGCGCCCTTGTCGCGGCCGAAGCGATCGAGCCAGTCGAGCAGCGCAGGCTCGCGGTTGCCGTCGACCTCGTGCTTACGCCGCAGGAAGGCGTGGACCAGGTCGATGCAGCGCTCGCTTTCCCAGAACACCGAGGCGTTGCGGGAGTTGATCCGGCTGGCAGTCACCGCAATCTGGGCGAGGAACTGCTCGCGCTTGCCATAGAGCGCCTCGACTATCTCCGGCAGCATGTCCTCCGCCCAGGCGCGGTGGAAGCGGCACATGCCGAGGTTGTCGAGGATCAGCTCGCGCTTAAACCGCTGGGCGTTGGCGCGCCCAAGCTCCCGCGGGGGTACGAAATCATAGCCGTAGTGCATGTAGTACTTGCCCATGATCGGCATGGGCGCGAGCGCGCCCGGGGTCCAGTACTGGTTCGGTACCATCCAGCCCTTGCGGGCGAAGGCGGTGTAGACGAAGCGGTCGAGCACCGCCCGCCCCTTCTCGCGCGCGAGGTGGCGGGCGCGCCGGCGAGCGCCCTGCTCGAGGTTGATGCGCCGGCCGATGATGGCGTCGAGCAACGCCACCCCGAGCTCGGCGTTGTGCATCGAGTCCGAGACCACGTCGAAGCCATCCGGCGAGAAGTTGGGGACCTCCTGCACGCCCAACTCCTCGGGGGTGAGCAGCCGCTCGTGCAGGCACTCCATCAGCCACGAGAGCACGCCCCCCGCCGAGATCGCGTCGAAGCCGAGGGCGTCGGCGTGGTGGTTCAATTTCTCTGCCGCGCGTTGGTCGAAGACGCCCGCAAGCGGCCCCATCGCCTGGTAGGGCTCGTAGTCCTTCTTGAACTCGCCGCGCGTCTTCTTGCACACCGCCACGCAGGGCTCGCCACAGGTGTGCTGCTGCTTGCGCTGGATCGTCTCCTCGTTGAACTGCCGCAGGTAGTGGTCCACCACGAACCGCTTGTGAATGTCGAGTCGCTGCGCCTCGTCCAGGTAGATCGAGCGGTAGTTGAACGAGAGCATGGCGCCGGTGAGGGACGCGAAGTTGACGCCGAAGGTGCCGCCAGTTGAGAACCTGGGGTCGAACCGGTACTTGGTCGTCGCCTCGAAGTCCTTCGCCACCAGGCGCTTCTGATAGCGGTTCTGAAACCACTCGTCGGCCACTTTGCGGTCGCGGAAGTCCTCGTCGACATACGAGCCGCCGTAGATGATCGCGGCGATGCCATGCTCGTGCAGCAGCTTGGAGCCGAGACCGCCGCGCCCCGCCCAGGTATCCACCACCGAGAGCTTGCCGTTCGTGATCGGCACCGAGCCGATTGCGCCGAAGTCGGTGGCCTCGGCCGCCGGTCCCACCGCGAGAATGCGCGGGTCGCCCTGGTAGCGCTCGCCGAAGCGGGCGAACGCCGAGTCCATCAGAGAGTAGACGCCGGTGCGGCCTTCTTTCCACACCCGCGGCAGATCGACGGGCGCTAGCTCCACCTCGATCTCCTCGCTCTGTCTGCGGTTGAGCACGAGAATGGCCGGGGCGCGGGCGCAGCCCACGATTGCGAGCAGGTTAATGCCGAGATTGTCGAAGACGAGTCCGGCGCCCCCCATCGAGGAGATGTAGAACCCGCCCCAGCAGGGCGAGAAGCCGGAGAAGATGAGCCGGTTCGAGCCCGGAAAGATCGAGCCAGCCAAGAGTCCAACGCCGATGTTGAGCGAGTTGAAGCGGCCGGCGAGGTGCAACCCGAGGTCGACCGGACCGAAGAAGTCGCCGACCCGGTACCTGCCGATCCGGTAGAAGCCACTCCCCGCATCGACGAACAGCACCTTGAGGTAGCTCTCCATCGCGCCTCCCGCGCCGGACAGGAGCGGACCCCGCCGTCCACCCGTGAGCGCGGGGCAAGCGTACCATCGTGATGCGTTCGCCGGCCCGAGCCGAGCGCCCGCTCGTGAGCTTCAGGAGCCGATGGAACCTCAGCGCCGCTTCAGGAAGGTCCCGTCGTGCAGCTCCGCGAAGGCCCGCTCCAGCTCGGCCTCGGTGTTCATGACGATCGGGCCGCGCCAGGCGACCGGTTCCTTGAGCGGCTTGCCTGAGACGAGAAGAAAGCGGATCCCCTGCTCGCCCGCCTCCACGATGACCTCGTCGCCACGGTCGAACACCACGAGGGCGTGATTCTCGGCCCGCTCCCAGGCGATGGCTCCGCCGCTGCCGATGGCGTCGGTGAGCACGCCGCGCGGCGGCGCGGCATTGGCAAAGGCGCCCGAGCCCGCGAAAACATAGGCAAAAGCATGGCGTGTGGTCGCCACGGGCAGCGTCTTCTTCACGCCCGGCGGCATGGTGACGTCCACGTAGCTCGGCTCGGCTGCAATCCCGTCGACCGGCCCCGTCGCGCCCCAGAAGCTGCCACAGATGATCCGCGCCGTCGTGCCATCGTCGTCGGTGACCACGGGAATGTCGGCCGCCTTCACGTCCTGGTAGCGCGGCGCCGTCATCTTGAGCGCCGCCGGGAGGTTCGCCCAGAGCTGGAAGCCGTGCATCCTCCCTGCCGCATCTCCCTTCGGCATCTCCTGGTGGATGATGCCGCTGCCCGCGGTCATCCACTGCACGTCGCCGCCACCCAGCGCGCCGCGGTTGCCAAGGCTGTCGCCGTGCTCGACCGTGCCGGCAAGAACATAGGTGATCGTCTCGATGCCCCGGTGCGGGTGCCAGGGAAAACCGGAGAGGTAGTCCGCCGGGCGATCGTTGCGGAAGTCGTCGAAGAGGAGAAAGGGATCCAGCTCACTGGTGTCGCCGAAGCCGAAGGCGCGGCGCAGCCGCACACCGGCCCCTTCGATGGTGGGCGTGGAAAGACTCAAACGCCTGACGGGACGGATAGACATGCTCATCTCCTCGCGGGCTGCCGGGCAGCCCGGCCAACACCCGAGAAACAACCGCTCGCCCCTCCCGTGTTCCCGCTTCACGAAGAGAACGCGCGGCACGGCTCTCAGCCCGCGGTCAGAAGTTGGCGGTTTCATGGCCAATCGGGGTTAAGCTAGCAGTCGCGGCAGGGAGTGCGGATGGCGCAACTCGTGGGAACGACTCTCGGGCACTATCGGATCGCCGGACAGTTGGGCGCCGGCGGCATGGGTGAGGTGTACCTCGCCGAGGACACGACGCTCGCCCGCCGGGTCGCGCTCAAGGTCCTGCCAGCTCACCTGGCCAGCGATCCGGAG
>JAZDGE010000184.1:0-2591 GCA_043807175.1 Acidobacteriota bacterium | reverse complement strand
CCTGGTGGAGGCGGGAAGCCTGATCGGCCTGAACACGGTCGCCGGCATCGGTGGCAGTGTCGCCTACGGCTTCATCTCGGACCGTCTGTTCAATGCCCGGCGCCCGCCGCTGACGCTCATCTTTGCTCTGGTCGAGATCGGCGCCCTGCTGCTGATCTTTTATGGCCCTCCGAGCACGCTCCTGATGAGCGTCGGATTCGTGTTGTATGGTTTCACCCTCAGCGGGCTGATTGCCGTGCTCGGCGGGTTGTTCGCCATTGACATCGCGCCCAAGCGGGCGGTCGGCGCTGCCATGGGCGTGGTGGGCGGATTCAGCTACCTGGGCGCGGGTATCCAAGAGCTCACCAGCGGTCTCCTCGTACAACGCGGCATGACCATGGTCGATGGTGTGCGCCACTACGATTTTTCCGGGGCCACTCTTTTTTGGGTAGGCGCATCGGTCGCGTCGATGGTGCTGGCCACGTCGCTCTGGCGCGTACGGGCCCGCGACTGAGCCGCTTGCGGATCCGGGCGAGCTGACCGGGGAGAGGACTACCACTTCCATCACCCTCCAGACCGGGCGTTGAGGCTGCCAGCGATGTCGTGCTATGGTCCGCCAACCAAGACAGGATCCATGGCGGACCAGCGGGCGAAATACTTGGAGATGACACAGGCCGTGCGCGCGTTGTACCAGCGCAACCGGCAGCGCGGCCATGCGGCCTGGTGCAACACGGACTACGACTTCGTCTGCCCGTCGCTGGGCACCTATCCTTTCCAGTGGTTCTGGGACTCCTGCTTTCACGCCATCGTCTTGTCTCATTTTGATCTCGACCGGGCGCGGGCAGAGCTGCGGACGCTGCTCCACAACGCCGCCGGCGATGGCTTGGTGTCGCACGTCACCCTCTGGCAGCGCGAGCGGTTCGAGAAGCTGCTGGCGACCTATTCGATCGCCTATCGCACGCCCTATCTGAGTGACTGCATGCAGCCGCCTGTCTTGGCAGAGGCGGTAGAGGCCGTCTACCGGCGGAGCAATGACCGGGCGTTTCTCGACGAGATCCTGCCCAAGGTGCGCGCTTTCTTCGATTGGTGCGCTCGGGTGCGGGATCCGGACCAGGACGGCCTGATCGCTGTCTTGCAGGTCGACGAAACCGGCCTCGACCACGTCCCCAAGTTCGACACCTACCTCGGCATCGGACAGGGCGAGACGGCGCCCCTCGACGACTTCACCGCAGGGTGGGAGGGCGTGGCCGGGCCGTACGCCAAGGTGGGCCGCGACCCGCAGCAGATGTTCGCCCTCGACCTGTTCGTGGTCGAGGAAGTGATGGTGAATACCATCTACGCCCACAATCAAGAGGTCCTGGGCGCTCTCTTGGCTGAGGTCGGCGACAGGAGCGGCGCCGCCGAAATGCAGCGGCGCGCGCAGAAGGGCCGGCAGGCGCTCTACGCCAAGTGCTGGCACGAGGGCGAGGGATTGTTCTTCGATCTGGCGGGCCTGGGGGAGAGGATGCTGGAGGAGAACAGCTTCACCTCCCTGATGCCGCTGCTCCTCTCTGATCTCGACCCCGAGCGCGCAAAAAGGCTCATCGCCCAGATCGAGGATCCGAGCTCGTACGCGGCGCGTTACCCCGTGCCCTCGGTGCCGCTCTCAGCCAAGGCATTTCGCGCCGGCGACGAAGGGGCGCAGTTGCTGTGGCGCGGCCCCACCTGGCTGAACAGCAACTGGTATCTGGCCCGGGGGCTCAAGACGCACGGCCGCGGCGATCTCGCCGCGGTCCTGGTGGAGCGCTCGGTGGAGCTGATCGAGAAGTCGGGCTTCCGCGAGTTCTACAACCCCCACACTGGCGAGGGGTACGGTGCCCACGACTTCTCCTGGACTGCGCTCGTTCTCGACATGCTCTCGGGGTGAGTGCCGGCGATGGCTGCTCTCGACTGGATCATCGTTGGCCTCTTCATGGCGGCCACCTTGGCCACCGGCCTGTATTTCACCAAGCGGGCGAGCAAGAGCATCAGCGCCTACTTTGTGGCCGGGCGGGCGCTGCCGTGGTGGCTGGCCGGGACATCCATGCTGGCGACGAGCTTTGCCAGCGACACGCCGCTGCACACGACGCGCATCATCCGTGAAGGCGGCCTGGCCGGCGCCTGGTTCTACTGGGGCGCGATCATCGGTGGGCTGGTGGTGGCTTTTCTCTTCTCCAAGTTGTGGCGGCGGGCCGGCGTGGTCACGGACAACGAGCTCATCGAGCTGCGCTATACCGGACGGTCCGCCGCGGTGCTGCGTGGGGGGCTCGCGGCCTTCAAGGTGCTGTTCCTCGAGATCCTCACCATGGCATGGGTCACGCTGGGCATGACCAAGATCGTCAAGACCATCATGGGGCTGCCAGAGCAGGTGGAGCTGTGGGGGGTGGCCGCGCCCAGCGAGATTGTGGTCGTGGCGGTGTTGCTCATCTCGTGCGTCGCCTTCTCGGTGGCGGCGGGATTCTGGGGCGTAGTCTCGACGGACATCCTCGAGTTCGGGGTGGCGATGCTGGGCGCTGTCGTGCTGGCGGTGGTCGCCATGGACAAAGTCGGCGGTATCGAGGGCCTGCGGGCCGGGCTCGCGGCCAAAGCACCCC
>JAZDGE010000183.1:0-2236 GCA_043807175.1 Acidobacteriota bacterium | reverse complement strand
GGCACTGCTCGGGATCCTCTTCGACCTGTCCCTGGCAGCCGGCCTCTGGGGCGTCGCCTTGGCCGCTGGCGCCGGCTGGCGCGCCTGCTTGCTGCTCGGGCCAGCGGCCGCGGCCTCCACCCTGTTGCGCGGGGCGGACGTCGCCCACTGCGAGCTCACCCGATACCACTGGGCCCCGGACGCTTTTGTCTACCTGGCCTGGGAGAACCTCGGGTTGCTCGTCGACCCCTGGGCCATGGCTCTCTTGGCGGCCTGGCTGGGGACCACCGCCGCGTTGCTCGCCGCCGTGTTCCTCGCGGCGCGGTACGGAGGCCCTCTCTGGCGCTGGCCCCGGCGACCCGGTCGCCTGGCGATCGCGGTTCTTCCCTGCGCCGTCGTCCTGACGGTAAACCTGGTCGCGCCCGCTCCCCTCGACGGAGCCTCCCTCTTGCCCGAAACCAGCTTCTTCTGCCAATGGGCGAGGGGCGTCCCCGAGGCGGCGCGCTCCCTCGGCCCCGAGCAACGGCGCCGGTGGTCGCGGTTGGGTTTGATCCCGGCCACGGCCGACAATGAGTACCCCCTCCTCCATCCCGCCTTCGACCCGACGCCCTTTCCCTTCCCCGCCCGCGAGGCCCGCGGGCCGCCGAACCTCGTGATCACCTTCGTGGAGGGCTTCAATCGCGAGTATCTCTCCTCCTTGAGCGGCCTCTACCTCGGCGTCATGCCCGAGGCGAGCCGGCTCGTGGCGCGCTTGACCGCCGTCGACGGCTACTACTCCACCACCGCGCCAACGGTCTCGGGTCTCGTCGCCGGGCTCTGTTCCCTCTACGCTCCGGGGCAGATGGCCAACCAGGGTCCCCGTGGGCCGGCGACGACCCCGGCGATCTGTCTGCCCGAGATCCTGCGCGAGAGCGGTTACCGCACCGTCTTCGTGCAGGGCGCCGATCGAAGCTTCGCCCACAAGGACCTGTTCCTCAGCCAGCACGGCTTCGAGGAGCTCCACGACCGCGCCTCCCTGAGTGAGCGCTTTCCCGATCGCCCTACGACCTCCTGGGGGCACGCGGACGCCACCCTGGTCGACTACACCGAGGAACAGCTGCTGCGGCTCGAGCGCGAGAGGCTCGCGGACGGGCGGCCTTTCCTGCTCGTCATGCTGACCCTCGACAGCCACAACCCGGACCTCGATCGCAGCGACTGTCCTTTGCCACCCGACGTCACGCCCTGGCCGACGGATCCCCGGGCGCAGAACCGGCTGCGCAACCTCTTCTGCGCCGACCGCGCCCTGGGCCGCCTGGGCCGTTTTCTGCTCGCGCCCGGACGGGCCGAGCAGACCGTTTGGGTGGTGACGGGCGACCACCGCCAATGGACGTTGCCAGGGCTGCCAGAGCCCGCCACGGGCGTGCGCAACCGCCTCCAGGGCCGTTTTGGGGAGATGGTCTTCTTGCTCCACGACCCCACCCACGTCTTGCCCGAGAGGTACGACTCGCCGTCGTGCTCACTGGACCTCTCGCCGTCGCTCCTCCATCTCCTCGGGCTGCCCGAGCACCCGAGCACCATGAGCGGTCACAGCCTGTTCGGCCGCCGGCGGGGCCTGCCGTGGATGGTGGGCCGCGTCCACGACACCTCGGCCTTTGTGCGCGGCCCGCGACGCGAGCGCGCCGGGTCGCGCGCCCGGATCGCGGATCTGTGCGCGCGGGGCGAGGATTTCCTGGCCGAGGACGGGGTCGCTATCACCGCCTGCGAGCTCGACCGCTGGCTCGACTGGCAGAACAGTCTCTGGCGAGATCAGCGGATCGCCCCGATCGGGGGTCAGGACACTGACAATTGACCTCGAGCGGCCCGGCGAGCCGGGCGCGGGGGCGGCCGCGGTTTCGGCAGCCGGCGCAACGGCCGATGGCGAGGGTATCGGCGCGCACCGGCGGCCACGCCACCCCGATTGTCCTTCGCCGCCAAGCCGACGGCGGTGGACAGCGCCGCCGGCATCGAATACCTCTCTGGGCTGTCGATGGCCTGCACCTCTGCACCCGCCCACGCCGCGCGCCGCCGGAGCCGGAGCCGGAGCCGGAGCCGGCGACCGTGAGGTGGCTGCTCCGCCTCGCCGGCTTGCTCGGGGCCCTCGGGGTGCTGCTGGTGCGCGCCACCAGCCGCGTCCGCTTCCACAACGATCACCGGGCGGGCTTTCGCGCCGAGGGCCGCGCCTACGCCTACGCCTTCTTGCACGCCCACCAGCTCGCCACCGTGGTAGCGAGCGATCCGG
>JAZDGE010000182.1:0-17462 GCA_043807175.1 Acidobacteriota bacterium | reverse complement strand
GAGCTGTGGCCACAGCGCTTCCTCGGTATCACCAATGGCATCACGCCCCGCCGCTGGCTGGCCACCTGCAACCCGCGCCTGGCCGCGGCGATCAGCCGGCGAATCGGCGGCGGTTGGCAGGGCGACCTCGCGCAGCTCGACCGCCTCCTCCCCCATGCCAGCGACCCTGAATTTCAGCGCGAGTTCCTGGCCATCAAGCGAGCCAACAAGGCCGATCTCGCCGGCGAGATCCAGCGGCTGTGCGCGGTCGAGGTCGATTGCGACTCGCTCTTCGATGTCCAGGTCAAGCGCCTTCACGAGTACAAGCGGCAGTTGCTCGCCGCCATGCACATCATCGCGTTCTACCGGCGGCTGAAGGCAGACCCGGGCGCTGCCGGGCCGCCGCGCACGTTCATCTTTGCCGCCAAGGCCGCGCCCGCGTACCGCATGGCCAAGCTCATCATCAAGCTCATCAATGCAATCGCCGAGAAGGTGAATGCCGACCGCGTAACTGCCGGCCGGCTCAAGGTGGTGTTCCTTCCCGACTACCGGGTCACCCTGGCCGAGAAAATCATCCCGGCGGCCGACCTCTCTGAGCAAATCTCCACCGCCGGCAAGGAGGCCTCGGGTACCGGCAACATGAAGTTCGCGCTCAATGGCGCACTCACGATTGGCACGCTCGACGGCGCCAATGTCGAAATCCGCGATGCGGTCGGCGCCGAGAACATCTTCATCTTCGGCCTCAAGGCCGACGAGGTCCACCAGCTTCGCGCCAGCGGCGGCTACGATCCCCGGCGCCACTACCACGACGACGCCGAGCTCGCCGCGGTGGTCGACGACCTGCGCGACGGCGCCTTCGTCGGCGGCGATCGGCTGCTCCTGCGGGAGATCTGGTCGTCCCTGATGGAGCATGGCGATCACTACATGCACCTGGCCGACTTCCGCGCCTACCTGGAGGCGCAGGAGAGGGCCGCGGCGCTCTTCTGCGAGCCGGCGGCGTGGGCCGAGAAGGCGATACGCAATGTCGCCGGGATGGGCCACTTCTCTTCCGATCGGGCGATTCGCGAGTACGCCGAAAAGATCTGGCAGATCGTGCCGGTGCCGGTCAATGGCCACCGCTGAGCGAGCGCCAGCCTGTGGCTGGCAGCTCGCAGCTTTCAGCCATCAGCTTTCAGCCATCAGCCATCAGTTCTCAGCTATCAGCAGTCAGCTTTCAGCCATCAGGTGGAACGAGGTGCTCATCAGCCGGCTGGCACGGGTTGGCCTGGACGTGCGGCGCGATCCCCGGCGCGAAACAAGGAGCGGGAGACGGCCTCAGGTGGTTGGCTTCTCGTGCAAGTGCAAGCCGTTGGGGTATCGGCAGATACGTTGAGGACCTGCGCCGAGCGGAAGACGCACAGATGGCGCCGTGTTGCGCCCCGCAGCCGCGAGGGGGTTTTCGACCGCTCGCCCATTGGGTGGGCGGGGGAAGCTGAAAGCTGAGCGCTGAGAGCTGATGGCTTCTTTCCTGTCACCCGCCGAGTTGGGCAACGAGCGCCGCGAGGCGCTCGCCGAGCGAGGCGACCTCCTGCTCGAGCCGCTCGACCCGAGTGGCGAGCGAGCCCGCCGCGGTCTCGACGACCGGCTCCGGGGCCTCGGCGACCGGGCCGCCGAGGAGGTGCATCCAGCGCGGCTCGACCTGGCCCGGGCGGCGCGCGAGGAGGGTCACCAGCGGGTCGCCGCCGGCGGCCATCCGCGCGAGGACCTGCTCGGCCTCTTCCAGCGTCGAAAACACATGCATCCGCTCGGCCCGGCTCTTGAGCTCGGCTGCCGTCTGGGGGCCGCGCAGCATGAGCAACGTGAGCAGCGCCTTGGCAGGCGGATCCAGCTCCCAGCGGCGAGCGGTGCTGTGGCGCCAGCGCTCGACCCGGACGCCCTCCGAGCGCCACACCAGCACCTCGTGGGCGAGCCGTTCGAGCGCCTCGCGGACGGTGTGCTCGGCGAGGTCCAGCACCGGCGAACGGTTGTTCTTCTGGTTGCAGGCGGCGAGGAGCGCATTCAACGTGAGCGGGTAGTACTCGGGCGTCGCCTGCTCCTTCTCCATCAAGGCGCCGAGCACCCGGATCTCGATAGCGTCGAGCTGGCGTGGCAGGGGCATGCGTGGTCTCCCTCAACTCGGCGGCGGGTCCGGCGGGCGCAGCCGGAGGTGGCCGGAGAAGCTGGAGGCCACCACCTGGCTGCCGCCGCGGCCAGCGGTATAGCGAAGCTCCTTTGCCCCGGCCGGCTGGCTGACCGGGTGCGAGTCGGAGTGGAGCTCGTTCTCGATCTCGCCGTGGGTGGTGCGCAGGTCGAAGGAGGCCTCCACATCGGCCGGGAGCACGACCTCGATGCCGCCGCTCACGCTGGTGAGCGTGACCGAGGCGCCGGGGGCCAGACGGCTCACCAGCCGGATCTCGCCCGAGCCAGTCTCAACAGCACAGCGCTGGATGGTGGTCCAGTGCGCGGCGGCGCCGCCCGCGCCGCCCTCTTCCGTGCCTGGGGTGGCCGCGGGAGGCGCAACTGTCACCGAGCCACTGTCCGAGCGGGCGTCGAGCGCCCGGGGCGCCCCTGCCACCCGGAGCTCGCCGCTCGAGCTCTTCAGGTGGACCTCGCCGGTGACACCCTGCACGTCGACATCGGCGCTCCCGGTCTCGATCTCGAGCGTCGCGGTGGCGGGGACGCGGATCACGAGGTCGGAGCCCTCACAGCGCGTGCAGCGGGCGGGAAAGACGACCCGAATGCAGGTGCGGGCCGGATCGCCGGTGACCTCGATGCGGTCCATGCCGCGGCCGAGCCAGCCGCCGGCATGGAGCTCGGGCCGCTCCCAGCCGGTCACCCGCACCGTGCCGGTCGCACAATGAATCTCGACGACGCCACCCGGCGCGAGCGGCCGGAGCTCGTCAACCCTTGTCTGGGCGAGGCCGAACGAGGCCACCAGGCCGAGCGAGCAGGTAAGTGTCTTGAGTCGTTTCATGCCCCACCTCGTCATCACTGATAGCGCATGCGGCGTCTCGCTCGCGGTGAGTTGGCGCACTTGGGAGGTCGACAGTTGACAGTCGTGAGTCTCCACCGGCCCCCACCCAGGAAACCTACGCGCCGATCCGCCAACCGGTTGCCGGGCGCGTGACCTGTTGCACTCGGGGGCTGTGCCATCGTGGCAACGCCTCTAGGGCGACGGGCTCGCCGGCGTCGGGATCGCCAAGACGCTGGCGTTCTGCGCCGCCGCCTCGGCTGCCGCCGGCATCGCCCGAAAGCCACACAGCTTCGGCTGCCAGAACGGGCCCAGCGTCGAGAGGTGTGTTCCCTCGGTCTGGGAGGAGTGATAGAAGGCGCCGCGCCCGCTGACGATGCCGCAGTGTTGGAGGTCATCGAAGAAGACGAGGTTGCCGAACCGCCAGCGCTCCTCCTCCGGAACCTCGGGCAGGCACATGAAAAGCTTGCGCGCGGTGGTGCGCTTGATGAGGACGCCGGAGTCCGCCATCACCCGCCAGACGAAGCCCGAGCAGTCGAAGCGCTTGATCCCCGTGCACCCCCAGCCGTAGGGCTTGCCGAGGTGGCGGTCAATGACCTCTCGCACCTTGCCCCGGAATGCTTCCGCCTCGGTTGCCGGCGCCAGCGTTGGCGGCGCCTGGGCCAGGACCGCGGCCGCGCAGCAGAGGGCGAGCAGGACGCAGGCGGCGGGCTTCACTTGATCGCGTTGCCGAGCAGCAGGCCAAGACCGATGAACAGGCCAGCCAGGAAGATCGCGACCGAGCGGTTGTCGGCCCGGAGCTGCTCGGCGAAGTCAAGGCCCGGCGTCAGCCAGTCGAAGATCTTGAAGGCAAGAAGAAAGCCCACGATGCCAACCACGAGTGAGATGAGAATCGAAACCAGATAGTTTGTCAGGTCCATCGCTTCCCGCCTCCCGGCTTCACCACTGTCTCAAGGATAGCGCGGCGACCGGCCGACGGTGGCGGCCCGGCGCCAACCCGGCGCGACTTGCGCGTGCGCCGAGAGCTCGTCGCCAGCGTGGGCTCGCGCATCATCTGGCCTGCTCGCCGGCAAGCGTGGCCGCGTAGCGCCGGTAAGTCTCCCCGAGCCAGACCTCATGTCGCTCCTCTTCCTTGAGGATGCGCTCGAGGACCTCGCGCACGACTGAATCGGTGGCGATTTCGAGGGCGACCCGGTAGAGCTTTTGCGCCTCCCGCTCGCGCCGGATCGCCTCCGAGAAGAAGAGATCGAGCTCACTTGCCCGCTCCAAGTGTTCGTCGTTCATCATTTCTCCCGACTGATTGTAGCCGCCGCCGCGAACGGCGGTACTTGCCACCCGTCGGTCCACGGCACCGGGCTTGCGGAGCGAGGGCGCGCCCGCTAGCCTGCCCGCCATGAGCCTGGACTGGAAGAGCCTCATGCGCACCAAACCGCTCGGGGAGCTGCAGCGCGACGGCGAGGCCAGCCACCTCAAGCGCGCCCTCGGAGTGTGGGATCTCATCGGCCTGGGCATCGGCGCGATCATCGGCGCCGGCATCTTTGCCACCGTGGGCACCGCCGCCGCTGGCGATGCGGCGCGGCCAGGCGCCGGGCCCGGCATCATCCTCTCTTTCGTGCTGACCGCCGCGGTGTGTGCCCTGGCGGCGCTGTGCTACGCCGAGCTCGCGGCGCTGGTGCCGATCTCGGGGTCGGCCTACACCTACGCCTACGCGACCCTGGGCGAGCTGGTCGCCTGGATCATCGGCTGGGACCTGATCATCGAGTACGCGGTGGGCAATGTGGCGGTGGCGATCTCGTGGTCGGGCTACTTCTGTGAGCTGCTGCGCGGAATCGGGATCGCGGTGCCGCCCTGGCTCGCCACCGACCTGCGCTCGGCGCTCGCCAACCCCGAGCTGCTCGCCAGTGCTCCCCACTTTCTTGGCATTCCGATCGTCATGAACCTGCCGGCGGCGGCGATCGTCATGCTGCTCACCTGGGTGCTGGTGGTCGGGATCAAACAGTCGGCGCGGCTGAACGCGACGATGGTGCTGATCAAACTCGCGGTGCTTGCATTTTTCGTTTTCGTCGGCGTGCAATACGTCCAGCCCGCCAACTGGAAGCCATTCATGCCCAACGGCTGGCACGGCGTCTGGGCGGGCGCGGCGATCGTCTTTTTCGCCTACATCGGCTTCGACGCGGTCTCCACCTGCGCCGAGGAGACGCGCAACCCCGGCCGCGATCTGCCGCGCGGCATCCTCGGCTCGCTGGCGATCTCGACCGTGATCTACATCGTGGTCGCCGCCGTCCTCACCGGCATGGTGCCCTGGTTCGATCTCCACACCGCCGAGCCGCTGGCGGTGGCGATGAACCGCTACCACCTGACCTGGGCGGCGGGGCTGGTGGCGATCGGTGCGGTGGCGGCCAACACCGCGGTGCTCCTCGTCTTCCAGCTTGGCCAGCCGAGGATCTTCTACTCGATGGCGCGGGACGGGCTGCTTCCCCAGGTGTTTGCCCGCGTCCACGAGCGCTACCGGACGCCGCATGTGACCACCATTCTCACCGGCGTCGTCGTCGCCGCCTTCGCGAGCTTCGCCAACATCGAGGAAATGGTGGACCTCACCAACATCGGCACCCTCTTTGCCTTCGCGCTGGTCTCGGCGGGGGTGATCGTCCTCCGGCGCACGCACCCCGACGCCCAACGGCCCTTTCGAGTGCCGCTGGTTCCCTACCTGCCGATCCTGGCGGTGGGCGCCTGCCTTTTCCTCGCCGCCGGGCTGCCCTGGGTGACCTGGGTCCGTTTCGGCGCCTGGCTGGGGCTGGGCCTGCTGATCTACGTCGCCTACGGCCGGCGCTACTCGGTGCTGCGGCGCCGGGCACGCGAGGCAGTTGAGACAAGTTCGCAACACGACTAACTGGCCCAAGGATCTTGCCCTGTAAGTCACGGTGCCCAGACGGGCATTCGGTTGGGGGACGGGCGGGCGGGTTTGCTGGGTGGGGGGCGGGGGAGACTCTTGACTGTCGACTCTCAACTTCCCCCAGCAGCCGCCGGCCCGCCGCCGTAGATGCGCGCGCTGGCGCCGTCAGTCATTTCGAAGCTCGCCAGCGGGGCCTCACTCGCGAGCATTGCCTGGAGCATGCGGGTGCTCTCGTTCTCGGCGCCAGGCCCCGGGTCGCTCGTCCTGGTGACGATGAAGTCGCTCTGGGCCATCAGGTTTTTCACGAGCTCCTCATCCGCCCCCACAAAGGACGCGGTCGTGACCTGAACGCGGTGGCGAAGCCAACCGCCGAGCGCACCCAGCTCGGCGTAGAGCTGAATCGTCGCGGGGTTGAGGAAGTAGTGCCTCGCCCCCACCATCACGATGATCTCGCGCCGCGACGGCGGGGCGAGGGCATCGAGCGCCTGCAGCAGCACGGCGGGATTCCAGCTCCGCTCGAAGCTCGCCCCGGCGAAGAGCTGGAAGTAGTAGGTATGGTGAACCGGCTCGAGGAGGGGGATCCCGAGAATCTCGCGTGGCTCGTACTGGCAGCGGCGGGAAAGAGACTGGTAGGCCAGGTTCGAAAGACCGACCGCGATCGCCGCGCCGAGCAGGCAACGCCGCAGCAGTTTCTGCCGGACGCAGGTCAGGTGCGTTGCCATCAGCACCGCCAGCGGCGCGAGGATGGGCAGGGCGTAACGCTCGCCGCCCTTGTTCGGGACCAGGGAGAGAATGATGTAACCGGCGACAAACCAGGCCCACAGCAGCAGGTCATCGCGCGTGGGCCGTCTACCACCCTTGCTTGAGGCAGCCGCGAGAATGATCACGAAAAGCGCGGCAAAGCCGAGTGAGATCCCTCGTCTGGCGATGCGCAGCAGGTAGATCGTCCAGGCCCTTGGCGCCAGCAGCGAGGCCACCGGGGTCCAGGGCTCGGCCCCGGCTCCGAAGCCGAAGTGGGCGAGGTAACCGAAGATTGCCCGGGCGTTCCAGGCATAGTAAAGCGAGGCGATGGCCACGAACGACAGGAGAAAGAGCAGCACGTTCCTGCGCGCCGGACCCTGCTTGGTCCTGATGAAGGTGATCGTGGCCCAGGCGATCGGCACCGCGGTGAAGGCCAGCCCCATCGTCTTGGCGAGCACCATCAGCCCCATCGAGATGCCGGCGGCGACCGCCACGCCCCGGCGGCGAAAGGACTCGGTTTCGAGCACGAGCAGCATCGTGAGAGCGGTCAGCGCGGCGAGCGGGAGCTCAAAGAGGTAGTCGCGACCAAAGGCGATGAAGGCGGGAAAGGTGAGGCAGAAAAAGGCGGTCAGCGCGCCCGCCCCGGCTCCGGCGAGACGTCGGGCGAGAACGGTGGCCGCGGCGAGAAGGATGAAGAGAAAGGGGAAGTTCACCAGGTAGGTCGAGTTGATGGTGGCGCCGAAGCCGAGGAGGAAGGGCACGGTTGCGAGGGGAACGAGGGGCCCCGACCAGGGCGCCTGGGTGCGCATGAAGTCGAGCAGGCCGCCGACATCTCCCGCCTTGACAAGCTCCAGCTCGCTCAAGCTCAGATACATGTAGAAAGCCTGATCCCAGCCGGGCGGGACATGGGCGACGTTGGTCCGGATCCAGATCTGGTTTCCGGCGGTCACCAGCGCCGCGAGCCCAAGCAGCAGCGCGAGCAGACGAATCGTGGGCCTGGGCCCCGTGTGCATGCTCATGACCAGAAGTCTCCAGGAGCGGTCGACGAGTCGCTCGCCGTGCACCGCCGGGGGAAGCCACGCGGACGTGAGGGGTCGATGAATCCGTTGACGCCGTCGCGGGCGCGCCGGCGCCCTGGCGAGCCCGCCCGCCGGCGGGCCGCGGGCAGCCGGAGAGGCCTGGCGGAATCACGCCCAGTCTCTGGAGCCATCGGCAGCTTGAGCATACACGAGGGTGGCCAAGATCACCTGCCCGCAGTGGTGAGCAAGCGATCGTGCCGTTGGCGTGGTGAGGGCGCCGCTCGCCGGCGACCGCTTGGCACGCAGTGCGGGGAGGTCTTTTGACCGGAAGGGTAAGATACGCGGGTCGAGGGGGGAACCGCAGGTGGGAATCTGGACGAGACTAGGCAGGCGAGCGCAGCGCGAGGTGAGCCCCGAGGCGAGTCGGACGGCAATGGAGCTGCCGCTTTACCTGTCACCTTTTTTGCGGCGGTTTCCGGACCATGTCGAGAGCCTGCTCAGCGGGGCGGTCGTCGGCGCGACGGATGGCATCTGGTCGGTGCTTCAGGTCGCCCGGGGCGGCGAGATCTTTGCGCCGGCCGCTGACCTGGCGCCGGCGGATCGGCTGCGCCTCGTCGAGGGTGGCTTTCTTGTCGCTGACCCGCTTGCGGCCTCGCACTCCAGCCGGCTGCTCTACGCCAACATCGAGACTTGCAGCGTCTGCAACCACCGCTGTGGCTTCTGCCCGGTCTCCTGGGCGCCGCGGCCCAAGGAGGAGATGCCACAGGATCTTTTCGAGCGGATCGTCGATCAGGTGGTGGAAGCGGGCGAAAGAGGCGTCAGCGTTTTTCTCAACAACTACAACGAGCCTACCATCGACCCCCTGTTCCTCGACCGGCTCCGCTACCTCTATTCCAAGGGGGTGCCGGCCGCCCTCCTGACCAACGCCGCCCACTTAAGCGCGAAGCTGGTCGACGCGATGCGTGAGCTCGGCCAGCTCCGCTACCTCGGGGTCAACCTGCCCGCGGTCGATCCCGCGCGCTATCGCGAGCTCCATGGCACGACCGATTTGGCGCGCGTGCTGAAGAACCTCGATTACATCTTCGCGCACGAGGTCGCGCAAGAGAGCGCGTTTGTCGTGCTCGGCTACGGCGACGCGGATCACGACCGCGATCTTGAAGGGCTTCGCGAGCGCTATGGTGACCGGGGCTGGGAGCTCAAGAAGTTCGTCGTCCAGAGCCGCTCGGGCCTGGTGACTACCTCGCATCCCCAGACCTCGCGGCGACGGCTTCACGGCTGCGAGCAGATCGGCAGTCGGCCGCTGCACCATCTCCATGTCGTCACCTCGGGGAAGGCGATTTTCTGCTGCCAGGACTACCACGAGCGCTATCCGGTGGGCGACCTGCGCACGCAGTCGGTGCGCGAGGTGCTTGCCGGCGAGGAGCTCGCCCAATTGCGGCGCTATGTCTATGGCATGGATGAGGCGCCCGACGACTTCATCTGCCGCAAGTGCGAGTTCGCCCTCGATGACGACGGTTGATAGTTGACAGTTGACAGTTTCCGCCACCCCCCACCCAGCAGGCCCACCCTTCCGTCCCCCACCCACTCACATGGCGAAGGACGCGCTTTATTCGTGACGATTCTCGGCGGGGCCCCCGCCGGGTATTGCTGTCCTGCCAGGCGGTGCTGTGCGCGGCCGAGTGTGGGCCTTTACGGGGCGACGAAGCGCGAGCCGGCGCAGGGCTCGGCGGCCCAGCGCCAGATGCCGAGAAGCGTCGCGCGCTCGGCGGTCACGGCAGCGAGCGTGTAGGCGCCGGTCGCGCCCCGCTCCTGTGCGATCTGCCGGAGCGCCCGGGTGGGCGCCTCGCTGCCGCCAAACAAGCCGGCGGCGGGGTGCCCGGACGGGCTCGGGGAGATCAGCCAGAGAATTCGTCCGGCGTCAAGCCTGAGGTCGGCGGGAAGCGGAGCGTGCACCCGCTGGGGCGCGGGGCGATCGCCGGCCCATAGCGCCAGCCGCCCGAGCGCCCCATGGTGGCGGGCGTAGAAGCGCCGCCGCGAGGCGGCAAAGTGCGAGGCATGCTTCACCGGGTCGGCGCTGTGCGCCCAGGAGTGCTTGATCCGCGCGTTTGGAACGAACGCCTGGGTGATTCCCAGCCGGCGTGCGCGGGCGAGCCAGTCGGTCTCCTCGAAGTAGAGGAAGTAGCCATCGTCCCACTCGCCGACCCGCTCCCAGGTCTGGCGGCGAAAGGCGAGCAGGGCGCCGGTGAGATTCGCGCAGGGCGCCGGCGCAGACGCCTCCCAGGCCGTCCGCCAACGCCGCTGCTCGGCGAGCAGGTGGTGACGCCAGGCAGCTTGCGAGCGCGCCGCGAGCGCGCGGGCCAGCTCGGCGCCGGGAGTCTGGCGATCGGCGGTGGGCAGCAGCCAGTCGCCGAGGACGAACTGGGGGCCGGCGATGCCCCAACCGTCCGCCAGGGCGTCGAGCAGCGCCGCCAGCGCCCGCGGCTGGAACGCGATGTCCGGATTGCCGGCGAGGATGAAATCGCCACGGCTCGCGGCCACCCCGGCGTTGATGCCGGCGGCATAGCCCCGGTTGGCCTGGATCAGCAGCCGGTCCGGGCGGCTCGCCTGGAGGCGCTCGACCTCCGCTGCGGCGCCGGAGTGGTCGACGACCACCACCTCGGCCGCCAGGCCCGCCGCCGCGGCCTGCGCTCGAAAGGTCTCGACCGCCTCACCTGCCACGCCGGAGGAGTTGAAGGTGACGAGCACGAACGAGATCGGCGGGCTCATCTCGCGTGCCCCGGCGGTGAGATCTCCGCCGCCCACTGCCGGCCGGCCACCCAGGCGAGCGCGTTTTCGAGCGCGGTGGCGACCACGGCAGGACGGAAGCGCCTTGCCACCGCCCGAGCGCGCCGGCGCAGGGAACGCCAGTGCGGGGCGTGCTCAAGGATGGCGGCGGCTGCCCGGGCGAACGCGGCGGCGTCGTCAGGGTGCACCAGCGCCGCCGCCTGACTGGCAAAGCCGCGAAAGGAGCTGATGTCGGAAGCCACTACCGGGAGGCCGCTGGCCAGCGCCTCCAGCACCGGCAGGCCGAAACCCTCGGGTTCCCACGAGGGTGCGAGCAGGAGATCGGCATTCCGGAACAGGGTGGCGACCTGTCCCGGTGAAATCAGGTGGTGGTACTCGTCGGCGGCGAGAACCGATGTCTCCGCTGCCGTGAGCGGCCCCTGCGAGATGCGCACGAGGTCGCAGGCGAGCCCCTCCTCTCGCAACTGGCGGATCGCCGCGAGCGCCGTGCGCACCCCCTTGAGGGGAAGCTCGAACTGGCCGAGGACGACGATTCGCGGTGGGCGATGGGGCGCCAGCCGGAGGCGGGGCCGCCACGCGGAGGACACCGAGGGCGTGACCACGCGGCAGGGGCGAGCGAAGCGCCGCGTGATCAGCTCGGCGAGATGCGCCGAGACGGCCAGACAGGGAATCGGCGTGCGGTAGGCCTCATCGATGGCCGCATGATGGTGGGCGAGCTCCGTGATCTGCCCCTCGTAGCCCTGGCAGTAGTGGACGGCGACCCCCGCGGGCGCGGCCGCGGCGGCGGCAATGGTGGTCCAGTAGGTGGCCACCGTCACGTCGGCGGGAGGCAGGCAGGCGGGCGTGAGGGCTGGCACCTGCGCGAAGCCGGCCTGCAGCCGGTGCCAACTGGGAGGGCCGGCGGGCGAGACGACGGTGACCTGGTGGCCGCGCCCGGCCAGGAGATCGGCGTGCTGGAGGACCACCTTCACGCCGCCCCACAGCCCGGTGTCCTCGAGCAGGTAGACGACTCGCAGCGAGCTGCCGCGCCGCCCCCGAGGTAACGGTCGTACCGCTGCCGCCAAGGCTCTACCCGCCTTCGTGCTCGAGCTCCCACTGATGGGGCGGGGCGATCGGGCCCGGCAACCAGACCTCGGCGTCGACCGGGATTGGCTGGGTCCGCATCATGGCCTGCGGGGTCAAGCCGGTCTGGTCGAGGGCAAAGGCGTAGATCTCGAGCACCCCGCGAGCGAATGGCGAGTTGGGCAAGTGCAGGCGGGCGCGCCAGCGGCCGCCGCCGACGAGCGCGCCCTTGCCGTCGGTTAAGGTCGAGAACGCGGCCATGCATGTCCCGCTCGCATCATCCACCGTCACCCCGACGTGGAACGGGTCGCCGGGAAAATGGTTCACCAGCTCCACCTCGACGCTGTAGTCGAGGCCCGGCTTGACCGAGCTGGTCTCTTTTCCCTGCTGATCGATCACGCGCAGGGCGGTAATCGAGATCGTCGGCGCGCGCTCGCCGGCGCAGACGCCCGCGACCGGCGCGCCGCTCTCCCGCTGGCGCAGGTAGCGCTCGTAGGCCGGAATCACCTCCGGGGGCGGGCCGATGCCCTGCAGGCGCCCGTGGTGCAGCCAGATCACCCGGTCGCAAAACATCGCGATCAGGTACATCGAGTGCGAGCAGAAGATCACCGTCCGCTTTTCGAGCTTGAAGTTGACCATGCGGGACACGCACTTCTTCTGGAACGCGCCGTCGCCCACCGCCAGCGCCTCGTCGACCAGCAGGACCCGCGGCTCGACATGGGTGGCCGCCGCGAAGGCGAGGCGGGCCACCATGCCCGAGGAGTAGGTGCGCAGCGGCTGGTCGATGAAGTCACCGAGCTCGGCAAAGGCGAGCACCTCGGGCAGCCGCGCGCGCATCTCGGCCCTGCTCACGCCGGCCAGGGAGCCGTAGAGAAGAGCGTTTTCCCGTCCTGTGAACTCGGGGTGAAAGCCGAGGCCGAGCTCGAGGATGGCGCCCACCGGCGCTGCCACCACGGCGCGGCCGGAATCCGCCGGCGAAATCCCGGCGAGGATGCGCAGCAGCGTGCTCTTTCCCGAGCCGTTCTCGCCGATCAGGCCGAGCGCCTCGCCCTCGCTGACGGTGAAGGAGACGCCTGACAGCGCGGTCTTGTGGGCGAGCCGGGCGGTGCGCCCAAAGAGGGCCGAGACCCGATCACGGCGGCGCGAAAAGAGGACGAACCGCTTGCTGAGGTCCTCGACCAGAACATTCTGGCCCACGAGCAGGGGCGCTGGCGCGAGGTCAGGAGCTGCCACGATTCGAGCCTAGCACAGCCCCCACCACGCGTTCCCGATCGGGAAGCGGCGCGGGTGGGATCGCCAAGAAAGATCATCTCTCCTGCCGGGCGCAGCGGTGTGACGGCGGGTCACTGCAGGTAGCCGAGATTGCGCAGGCGCCTGATCGTCTCCTCCTGGGATCGCTGGAAGGTGGGAGCGCGATCGTTCCACCAGAGGTAGAGGCCGGGCTTGGCGATTCGCGCCGGTGGCCGGCTCGGCGCGCTGAGCTCGAGACGGGGCGACGAGCTCAAGCTCGGGGGCGATGCAGCCGCATCCGCGGCGAAGGCGAGCAGCGCGAACGGCGAGCCCTCCGCCAACTGCACCGTGGCGGTTGCCCCCGCCACCGCGACCGCAACCGCGGCGGTGGAGGAGGCGTGCAGCAGGCGAGCGCCGGGGACGCCGCCGAGGGAGAGAGAAATCGGGCCGGAGACGCCGGCCGCGAGGAGCTGCCAGCCGAGCGTGAGCCGGCCGGCGGTGGCGGCGAACGCCTGGGCGGCGGCGAACGAGAAGTCCACGTCCAAAGAGAGCGGTCGCTCCTCGCGCGGATCGCTCGCCAGGTCGAAGCGGAAGGCGCCGGTTGCCAGGGGTCGCACCTCGCCCATCACAACCTTGCCGGTGGCGAGCTCAGGCGGCTGCTGCGTGTGCAGGATCAGCTTCTGCTGGCCGCTGCGCCAGGCCCAGCGGAGTGGGCCGGCGGCGAAGGTGGCGGAGACGATCGGCTGCGCCGAGCCGCCGGAGAGCAGCGAGCGCCCACTCATCTCGGCCGGCAGCGGCACATGCGCGAGCTCGAGCAGGGTGGGAGCGAGATCGAGGAGCTGGGAAGGCTTGAGATCCTCGCCCGGCGGCACGCCGTCACCCTTGAGCAGCAGCGGAACCCGCGCCTGCTCCTCGTAGAGCGTGAAACCGTGGCCCCAGGCGCCATGCTCGGCGAAGCTCTCGCCATGGTCGGCGGTGAGCGCCATGATGGCGTGGCGCGGAAGCGAATCCAGGAAGGTGGCGATGGCGGCGTCGATCACGGTGACCTCGCGGTCGTAAAACGCCCGGCGCTGCCGGGTCTCTGCCGCCGAGGCGATGCGCGCGCCATTGGCAAGGGGCGAGATCGACTCCACCGGCGCCGGCCGCAGGCTCGCCGCGTCATGGTCGTGGTAGGGCTCGTGGGTGTCCATCAGGTGGAGGTAAAGGAAGCACTTCTCGCCGCGGTGGGAGGCGAGCCAGCGCCGCCCTTCGGCGAGCACGACATCGACATCGGGGTGTCCGGTCGCCGGATCGTACCCCTTCGGTACCCAGAAGCTGGCAAAGCCGGCGCCAAAGCCGTTGAGCTCGTGGACGCTGAAGTTGGCGCTCACCCCGGCGCCGCTGAAGCCCGCCCGCTGCAACGCCTCGGGCCAGGTGGTGGCGCCGCTGGGAATGGCGATCAGGGTGCCGTCCGGCCCCGAGATCTCGAACACCGGCCGGCCGGTGAAAAGCGTGGCGAGCGAGGGCAGGGTCCAGGTCGCGTTGGTGGTGACGTCGCGGAAACGGCGCCCGCGGGCGAAGGCCGCCAGCGTGCGCGGCATCGACTGCTCCTTCACGGCATCGTCACGCAGGGCATCGACGAGCACCAGGACCAGCGTCTCGGCGTCGGTGCGGGGCTGCACCAGCCGAGGCTCGGTGGCGAAGACGCCGAGCGGCGCCGCCAGCACCCAGTCGCCGGGCGGAGTGTCAACATCGAGAGAAAGCGGCTGCCCGGGCTCGACCCGGAAGCGCCGCTCGCCAGGCGATCCGCGTAGGCTGGCCTCGAGCGGCCCTTCGGTCTGGTTGAAAAGGGTCGCGCGCAGGCGCACCCCGTCATGGGCGACGGCAAAGCCCCGCTCATCTGCGAGCATCAGGCCGGAGAGCCAGCGCGCTCCGACCTGCCGCCGCTCCCACTTGGCTTCCCAGAGGGCGGCGCGGTCCGCTCGGCCGCAGGAGAGCAGGGGAGAGACCAGCGCGGTGGCGAGGACCAACAGCCGCGCCCACGACCGGCGCCCGCCCGGGCGTTGGCCGCCGCATACCGGCGCCCGCGGGGCGTGATCAGGCGCCTTGACGGGGCCGCACGCCTGGCGAGGGATGTCCGAGGACCTAGAAAACAATGTACTCGCCGTTGCGAATGATGCGCGTGCGCGTGGCGTGGCCCACCGCGGTCGCCTCCGTCACCTGGATCGGGTTGCCGCGGGCGTAGACGACGTCATGGTGGACGACGGTCTCGGGGCTGGCGAAGGCCTTCACGCCGAAGGTGCCGCCGAGGTGATCGGAGCGGCCGTAGGCCCAGTGGAAACCGGCCTTCTCGTCCTCCAGCACATTGCCGGTCACTACCGCCCACTGGTTGCAGCCGAAGGCCACCTCGGCGATGTTGGCGCGGGCCGGATCGGCATCGAAGAACAGCCGCATCCGGCGCGCCTCGGGCCCGGTTCCCTCGACCCTGGTGATGCGGTTGCGCAGGACCTGGAAGAGGAGCAACTCGCCGGCGATGCGCGCCGGAATCGTCCCCTCGGTCTTCGAAAGCGCCCCGGGCTGCTCGCCCTCGTAGGGGACGATGTACACCTCTCCCGAGGGCAGATTGATCACCTTCTCGCCGTCGGACCGGCGCGGGAGAAACCCATTGTCCTGCTCGGGATGGCGGTAGCGCAGGTCGAAGAAGCAGCGGTGGCCGGTGGAGAAGCTGACCTCGAGCGAGCTCGCGCCCTTCAGGATCGCGTCGAGTACTTGGCACCTGCGCGCCACCTCGCGGTAGTCGGCCGAGAGCGCGCTGTGCTCCATCCGCTTTTCGACCCCGGGCAGGGAGGCCGCTCGAAAATCGGCGTGGCGCTGTGCAAAGCCGTCCAGCGCGGCGGTCGCCGAGTACTGCGTGAGGAAGGCGGCGACCGTGGTTCCGCCCAGCACCTCCGCCAGGTTCACCGCGCGTCCGGCCATCGTGCCGGCGGGCGGCAGCTCGGCGCCCGAGGCGCCGGTGGACGGGTAGGTGAGCAGCGGGTTGGCGGCAAAGCCACGGCCGCGTCCCAGCGCCACGAAGGCGGCTTGCCATTCCTGCGCCATCGCGCGCCGCTCGCGCCAGGCGGGAGTGTCCTCGGCGGGAGTGTGGGGCTCGTCGCAGGCGACCGTCGCCACCTCCCCGGGCTGGGGATCGAACACATCGGCAAGTAGCTTGATGAGATCAAACGCCATCGTCGCCTCGGCCGGGGCGGCAGAGCCTCAACCGCCCCATCGCTCGCGCGGCAAAGGTACACCCACCGGCAGCAGCGGGGGAAGCGCCCAGGCTTCGCCGGGGTAGCGCACGGCTTCGAGGAACAGGCCCGCCGCCGGCGCCGCCAGCGCCGGCGGCGGCGCCGCGCCGGTGAGCCAGCGCGAGGTATCTGCCGGCGCCGCCTCGCCCCGTCCGACGGCGACCAGCGCCCCGACCATGCGACGCACCTGGTTCCACAGGAAGTGGCTGGCGACCAGACGCAGGAGGATCAGCTCGCCCACCCTCGTCACGCTGCAGCTCTCCACCTCGACCAGGGTGCTCTCGGTGGCCGCGGCGCGCTTGCAGAAGGCGGCGAAATCGTGCCGGCCGGCGAAGTGGGCGGCGGCACGGCCCATCGCCGCCTCGTCGAGGCGCTCTCCCGCCCACCAGGTAAAGCGCTTGCCGAAGGCGGAGCGGCGCTCGGCCAGTTGGTAGCGGTAGCTGCGGCCGGTGGCATCGTGCCGGGCGTGGAAGCCTGCCGGGGCCAGACGCGCCTCCAGCACGGCCACCTCGGCCGGCAGCAGGCGGTCGAGGTCGCGCAGCAGGCGCGCCGGTTCGAGCCGGCCGCGACAGCGCAACGACCCGACCTGGCCAAGCGCATGGACACCGGCGTCGGTCCGTCCGGCCCCCTGGAGGTCGATCTCACGCTCGCCGGTGGCCTCGCGCAGCGCCTCGAGCAGCACGCCCTGCACCGTCCGCCCGCTGGCCTGCACCTGCCACCCCGCGAACTTGGTCCCGTCATACTCGATGGTCAGACGATACGTCGGCACGGCGCGAGTGTACCCTCCGTGGCTCGAGGGCCGAGAGACGTGGTCTGTGGTCAGCGAGAAGCAGGGCTACAAGCAACAGACCCTGCCGAACTACGGTTTGGAGGGCGGGTGGGGGAACTGACCACTGACCACGTCTTCTGGGTGGGTGGGGGAAGATGGCGGCCCGTAGGGGAATCGAACCCCTGCTTCCGGCGTGAGAGGCCAGCGTCCTAACCTCTAGACGAACGGGCCGACCGCGAGCGGGGAGATTACCACCGGCAAAGATGGCTGTAAACCCCTGGCGCCACGCGGCAACGCCGCCGCACCGTCCCTCCCGCCTCGGCTCACCGGCCTTGCACTCCCCTCCGCCTGATCTATAATCCGCCTGAGCATCGGGTGCGCCGATAGCTCAATTTGGATAGAGCATTTGACTACGGATCAAAAGGTTGGGGGTTCGAGTCCCTCTCGGCGCGCCACCTAAACCAAGCAAACAAAGGCACTTCCAAGCCAACCCGAAGCGGCCAGCGGCGGCGGCCACGTTTACCGGTGCAGTACCGGTGCAGTGACTTTCAATTTCGCGGGTCCTCGACCCGCAGCCGTTGAAACGCCTTGACGGGCGTGGTAGAGTGACTGTGGTGGGGCGGGAACAGAGCGCAAGCCTACCCCCGACCCCGAAGAGGTAACCCGACCGTGTCCCTCGGTCACGCGCCTGGCCAATGAGCCAGCGTTCACCCCGGGGCTAGCCGACCAC
>JAZDGE010000181.1:0-2195 GCA_043807175.1 Acidobacteriota bacterium | reverse complement strand
ATCCCCCAATGGTACCGGCTCCACTGACTCGGTTGGTGGGCGGGGGAAACGGACCACTGACCACGAACCACGATCTTCTGCCTCTTGGGTGGGCGGGCGGAACGGACCACGGACCACGCTTCTATCAGGCCGCCGATCCTGACTCCAGACCTCCGGGCCTACCCCTGTGATGAGCTGTCCGGTTGGGCGGTCGGTGGCGGTGGTTGGGCGGGATCTCGGGGCGCGCGCGGACCCGGAAATGCCAGTCCGCTTCCGCCCCGCCTGCTCGAGACCGGCGGCGCCCGCAGGGATGACCGCATCTCCCACCGCATCCCGCTCGCCTCGCTCGCCGAGATCGACGCCGAGCTACGCCAACTCCTGCGCCTTGCCTATGACCTCGACGCATAGGCCGGCGCCGGCTCAGGCTCGAGAGCCGACGTTGTGGTGCACGTGCCGGTCCGGTTGACCCAAGAACCTCGATTTAACGGGAGTTCCCTCGTGCAAGCGTAGGTTTGCGATCAAAGAGGGTTTGTTATCAGGGTGATCGCCGGCTGAATGCGAATTTCTTCTTCGTGGCTACGAAGACGACGCGGCAGGGTGGGGCTGAGGGGAGCTTCACCCTTGCCGCCGCGAGCCTTAAACGTCATCTGCGATGACCACGCAGCAGGCCGCGTCCTTGCCGCCGTTCTTGGCCTTATACATGAGCTGGTCCGCGAGCCTGATGGCCTCGTCTGCATCACGCGGAGCGATGGCGAACGTGGCGGCGCCGATGCTGAACGTGATCGGAAACTCGCGATCTCGCATCGCACCCGCCAGTGCGACCCGAAGGCGCGCAACAAATACGCCGCAGCTCGACCCGCCGGTCTCGGGAAGCAGGACTGCGAACTCGTCCCCACCCAGCCGACCCACGACGTCCACGCGCCGCGCCGTTGCCGTGATGGTCTCGGCGACCACGCGCAGCACCTCGTCGCCCTCGCCGTGGCCGCGGCGGTCGTTGAGCTCCTTGAAGTTGTCACAGTCGAGGAAGACGAGCGTGAAGGGGCGGCCAAACCGGCGGGCCTGGTCGAGCTCGCGCGACAAGATCTCGCGAAACACGCGCGGGTTCGCGACGCCGGTCAGCGGGTCGAGCCGCGCGAGCCTGGCCGTGGCCGCGAGCGCGCCCTTGAGCCGGTCCAACGCAACCGCAAACAGAACGAAGAAGCCCAACCGCACCAAGGCGTTCCAATAGGGAATCAGGGGGTGGGAGTAGCTTTGGCCGGAGTTCAGGTCAACGATGAGCCAGGCCGCGGCTGCTATCAAGGACAGCCCGACACCGCTGCTCCTGCTCACGTACCAGGCGACCTCGGCGACGGGCAAGAGGTAGAAGATCGAGAAGCTTATCTCCGGACCGCTCAGGTAGTCGACGAAAGCGATGCCGCCGAGCAGCACACCGCATGCTAGCAAGTGGAAATGGGGCTGCCTGCGGCCAAGCCACGAAAGGAGCATCGCTCGCGTCACTGCTGCCCAACCCTCCACATCACTACCCGCGCTGCAGCGGTCCGGCGGGCCACTTGCAGTGTAGCCCAGCTTCGCGGTGCTAACCTTGCGACAACGAACGCCGCTGGCCCCCACCTTCCTGCCCTGCCCCAGCCACCGGGGGCGACCAGCGCCAGCGCGTGCATGTGAGGGTGTGATGCGAGGCCGTGGCCCAACGTCTGCGCTACGGCGATCATGCCGTGCGGCAGGCAGGACCCGTGCTAGCCTGGTGGCGCGTCTCGCGAAGCCGACGCGGCGAGGAGCTCGGCCATGCCCACCAACCCACTCCGGAAGATCGCCACGATCTGGCTCGCCATCGCCCTCGTCGCGGCACTCGTGGCGGTGGGGCCGTTCCTGGCCGGCGATGGCGCCAGGTCTGGGTGGTACCTCATGAGCGCCCTGGCCGGCTTTCTCGCCCTTGCCGGCCTGATCGCGGCGGCGGTGTACCGCGGGCGAGCCGCCGCGCTCGACCGGCTGCTCGCGGGTGAGGGCCTGATCGCTCACTGGAGCTACCGGCCGGAGGAGTGGCAGTGCTACCTCCGGGAAGAGGATGCCGAGGACGTCGCGGAGAGGACGGCGCTCTTCTGGGTGATTGCGGGGATCGCGCTTGTGATCGGCTCGGTCTTCCTCGTTTTCGCCGGCGCGGGGGGGGGCGTTCGTCTTCGTTCTGATGCTCGCGCTCATCGGCATCATCGGCCTCA
>JAZDGE010000180.1:0-2293 GCA_043807175.1 Acidobacteriota bacterium | reverse complement strand
GACGCTCCGCCCCAGGCCGTCCTCCATCGCCTCCAGCAGCGCGCCGAACCAGGGCCTGTCCGGACAGGCGGCGAAACGGGAGCGGGTGGCGGCAAGGAGCTGCCGTTTCTCGGCGTCGCCGAGGCCACCGGCAGGAGCGCTGGCGCGGTTGCGGTTGGCCGGCGCCGGGTGCGCGGCGATCCAGGCGAGCGCGTCGCCGGCGATCGCCGCCGGCGTGGTCATCGTCACCAGACCGAGCTTGGTGAAGTCTTCGGCCGGAAGCACGCGGCCGCCGGTGATGATGTCGAGCGCCTCCTTGAACGGAATCGCCCGCGGCAGGGTGTGCACTCCCCCGGCGGCGGGAAACAGGCCGACATTCACCTCGGGCAGGCCGAGGCGGGCGCCCGGGGTGGCAAGGACGTGATCGCAAGCCCACAGCAGCAGCTCACAGCCGCCGCCGAGGGCCGTCGCTCCCTCGACCAGGCCAAGCACGGGAATCTCGCTTTCTGCCATCGCCGCGAGCAGGCGCTGCAAGCGCTCGAGCAGCGGCCGGAGCTCCCACCTCGGGTCAAGTTTCAGCAGCTCCACCAGGTTGGCGCCGTCGAGGAAGCTCTTGCGCTTGCCCGAGCGGATCAGCACCCCGCGGGCGCCGGCGGTGGCCGCGCGCCGCCAGGCGGCTTCCAGGTCCGCCACGAGCTGCACGCCGATGGTGTTGACCGGGCCGGCGGTGTCAATGGTGAAGGTGGCGACTCCGGTGCCCGCATCGAAGCTGATCCTTACCTCAGACATGGCGACCCCCCTCCGCGCGCACCACCACCGCCTCCCCCTGCGTGAGCCCACCACAAATCGCCGCGACGCCGGCGCCACCGCCACGGCGGCGCAGCTCGTAGATCAGCGACATCAGGATCCGCAAGCCCGAGGCGCCCACCGGGTGGCCGATCGCCACCGCCCCGCCATTCACGTTGGTGCGGGAGAGGAGCTCGAACCAGGCCGACTCCTCCCCGCCGGCGAGGACCTTCGTCGAGACCAGCGGCATCGCGGCGAATGCCTCGTTGATCTCGATCAGAGCGCTCTCGGACAGACTGAGCCCCGCCTCTGCCAGCGCCTGGCGGATCACCAGCGCGGGAATCCACGAGATGCCCCGAGGCTCATCGGTCCCCTCGGCGGTGGCGAGGATCTCGGCCAGTGGTGCAAGCCCGAGTTCACACGCGCGCGTCTCGGTCATCACCACCACCGCGGCGGCGCCGTCGTTCAGGCCCGGCGCATTGCCGGCCGTGGTCGTCTTCGCGCCGAACACCGGCGGCAGTTGCTCGATCGCGGCGAGGGTGGCACCGGCGCGCGGCGACTCGTCGGCGGCAAGCCACACCGTCCCCCGCCGGGCCGGCGCCTCGACCGGCACGATCTCGTCGTCGAGCTTGCCGGCGGCGGCCGCGGCGGCGTACTTGCGGTGCGAGCCTAGGGCCCAGGCATCGAGCATGCGCTTGGAGACGCCGTAGCGCTCGGCGCCATCGGAAGCATCCACCGCCACCGAGCTGTACCCCTTGTACTCGATCGGGAAGATCGGGTCGACGAGCTCGACCGCGCCCATCCGCACCCCGCTGCGCAGGCCGCGAGCGATGTGCGGCGTGCGGCTCATGCTCTCGACGCCGACCACGAGGGCGGTGCGAAAGCGGCCGAGCTTGAGGCCCCAGGTGGCCAGGCGCAGCGCTGTCAGCGGCGAGCAGCAGGCGGTGTCGACGGTGGTTGCGAAACCGCCGATGCCGAGGGCGAGAGCGATCTGCCGCCCGTTCACCGAGCCGGTCTCGAACGAGGCCTGAATGCAGTTGCCGGCAAAGACCTGCTCGATCTCGCCCGTCAGGTCGGCGCCCGCACTCGCCAGCGTCGCTCGCGCAACCTGCACCGCGAGCTCGAGCGGGGGCAGCGCGGCGAGCGCTCCCAGATACTTGCCGAACGGCGACCGCTTCGCGGCCACCACCACGAGCCTCTCCTCCATGTCACCCCTCCCCGGCGGTGAGCGCCAGCACAGCGCTCATGACTGAACCGTCATTCATTCTGAGCGCATCATGCCGCCGCGCCAAACGGCTGTCAAGGCGCTCTCCCTGACCCCCGCGCGCACAGTACCCGTCGCGCGCGTGACGCAACCCTGTCGCAAAAGGCTCGGGCGACCGGTGATCACGGTCGCCGATCGAGCTCGCCGGTCACTTGTTGAAGGGAATCAGACAGGGTGCACAGATGGGCTCGTCGGCGCGCCGGTGCCAAGTCCCGTTGGGACAGCGGCAGAGGCCCTTGTCCCCGGCGGCCGCGCGCAGCTCGT
>JAZDGE010000179.1:0-5285 GCA_043807175.1 Acidobacteriota bacterium | reverse complement strand
CGAAGGAGCCGGAAACAGAGCGCCTTGTACCGGCTCGTCGCGATATTCGTCCGCATCAGCTCCGCCACCATGTTGGCCATGCCGTTCTCTGCGGCGCCCTCGTGAACGACGATCGGGTTATCCTCCATCGTGGGCCTCCCTCGCGTGATGGTCGGCGTGAGACGGCGCTAGTACGCCGCCTTGAAGATCTCGTGAATCTCCTCGGCACCTGTCACCGGACGGCCGTTGTAGACGATCGCCGCATCGAGCAGCGTCCCCTCGGCCAGATCCGGCAGCGCGTCCTCGGGCACCCCCTGCTCGGCAAGGCGGCGCGAAAGCCCGAGCCGGCCGGCGAAATCGTAGATCGCCTGCGCCGTTGCCTCGGCAACCTCCTCGTCGCTCATCCCGCCGACCGCAAGGCCCAGTGCCTCGCCAACCGGTCGGTACCAGGCGGCGGTATCCGGAGCGTTGAAGCGGAGCACGTGCGGCATCAGGATCGAGTTGGCGAGCCCGTGGTGCACGCCGAAGCGTGCGCCCACGGTGTGCGCCATCGCGTGCACCAGCCCCACCTGAGCGTTGGAAAACGCCGCGCCCGCTACCGTTGCCGCGATCAGCATCTGGCCGCGCGCCGTGAGGTCGCGGCCGTCTTCCACGGCTCGCGGCAGGAACTCCCGGATCAGGCGAATGGCGTGGAGGGCGAGGCCGTCCGCGATCGGCTCCCGCTGGAGCGAGTGCATCGCCTCGACCGCGTGCGAGAGGGCGTCCATGCCAGTGGCGGCGGTGAGCCCGGGCGGCAGGCCAAGAGTGAGATCGGGGTCGAGCAGCGCGGTGTTCGGGATGATGTGGTTGTCGCCGAAGAGCAGCTTCTGCTTTGCCTCGTGGTCCTTGACTACCGCCACGTAGGTGACCTCGCTGCCGGTCCCGGCCGTGGTCGGGATGGCGATGTGCGGCGTCTGGGGCCGCTCGAGAACCTGAAACCCTTGGTAGTCCCTGAGCTGCCCCCCTTCCTTGAGGAGGATCGCGATCCCCTTGGCGGTGTCGATCGCCGAGCCACCGCCGACGCTGACGATGCAGTCGGCTCCCAGCTCGCGCCCGAACGCCGCCCCCGCGTCGACGATATGCACGCCCGAGTCAGGCTCGACCTCGGAGAACACGCCCACGCAAGCCGAGCCGAGCGCCTTGACGACCCGGTTGGGGATGTCGGTCCTGCTCGCCAGCAGCGAGTCCGTCACCACCAGCGCGCGCGAGCAGCCAAGCGCCTGCACCTCGACCTTGACCTCGCGTGCGACCCCTGACCCAAAGACGATCCTGGTCGGGCAGAAGAAGATGAATGCCAGGTTCTCGTCGTAGCCCATCGTGTGCCTCCACCGCCGGGCCACCGTGGATCCGGCGCGGTCTGCGGCGTGCCGGGCGGTTCCGGCACCGCACGCCCATCGAGCTGGCCGCCTGCACCCTCCCGAACGAGCACTACTCGTCCAGGAACTTGGTCGGCACTTGGGTCGAGCAGTTTACCAGGGCCTGAGCCGCCTTCACGTTGCGGACGATGATCTGCAGATTCCCCTTCAGCTTCAGCTTGCCCTGCATCATCCCCTTCACGGGGTCGAGCTCCTTGTGGATCACCTGCTTCCAGCGCGCGTACTCGCCGACGATGCAGAACGGCGCCGTCTGTGCCTCTTCGAACGTGCAGTACCGGGCGTCCCTGCAGACCCCCTCGTGGAGGTCAAGCCAGATGCCGAAGTCCTCGTTGTGACCGATGTCCGGTTGGGCCTTCACCACCATCGCTGTCACCCCGAACGTCCAGGGCTTGCCCGCCACCTTGTACTCTTCGCTCGCGTTGATCGCCTTGCCAAACGCCTCCACCCATTCCAGACTGGGGAACTTGAGCATCTTGCCCTCCTCCTTTCGTTCAGCAACCTACCAGCACCTCAAGCCCGGCAGCTCGTGTCGTCACGGTTGCGGGTAGAGCAGGGCGCGGGCCTCGTCGAGACCCGCGCGCTGCAGCACCTCCGGCAGGGGCCTGCCCCCGTGATTCAGGCCGCGCTCCTGGTAGTACTCACGCAGCATCATCTCGGCGTCGGGAACGATCCCGGCCGCAGCGCCCTCCGCCACCGGCTCCATCACCTTCTGCGGCAGCCGGTCGTCCGCCCGCGTCACGCCCATCAGGTTGTTGAGACACCGCTTGAGGAGCCACAGCCGCTCGCCGATCTGCAGGTACTCACCGAGGGTGAAGTTCTGCCAGCCGACGATCACCTGCAGCGCCCGAACGATGTCCCGGAACTGGTAGCACCACATGTCGAACTCGCACAGGGCGAGTGAGTTGAGCGGCACGCCGAGGTCCTCGCCGATGCGCACCATCTTCGCCTTACCCGCGCTCGAGAGGCCCTCGTAGTTCTCCTCCAGGCCGACGTCCTCGTAGACCTGGAAGCCGTGCTCGATCGCCTCGACGAGGTGAGCCTTGTGGCACGCGCCCCGGTAGGACATCATGTAGGCGAGGGCGAGCCCGTGCGAGCCGCGCGGGTCGTGCATCGGCAGCTCGAGCCCCTTGATCTCGGCGGTGAACGCCTCCGAGCCCCGGCCGAGCCGCCGGGCGGCCTCGCGGCTCCCCTCCGCGAGCAGGTCGCCGATCCCCTCTCGGCGGGCAATCTTGTGCAGCAGCGCGATGGCGCCGTCGACTTCGCCAAACTTGAGCGCGATGCCGCCGGTGTCGGCCAGGGTGAGGATCCCCTTCTCGAAGCAGTCGTAGGCCCAGGCGATGGTACAGCCGCACGAGATGGTGTCGACGCCGTAACGGTTGGACCACTCGTTGGCCTTGATCAGCCCCGGCAGATTGGTGTGGTGCAGCATGCTGCCGAACGAGCATGTCGTCTCGAACTCGGGTCCCGGACCCTTCGGCGTCTGGTATGGCCCGTCCGGCACCTCGACCTCGCGGCGGCAGGCAATTGGGCAGGCGTAGCAGGCGACGCCGCGCTTGAGGTACTGCTCCGAGACCATCGGGCCGCCGAGCGCGGCAGAAACCTCGAAGTCCTCGCCGACCTTCCAGTTGCGGATCGGGATGTCGCCGATCATCATGCCGAGGTCGAGGCCGGCGGCGGTGCCCATCTCCTTGAGCGACTGCGCGGGTACCGACTCGCCGATCTTCTTGACGAGCTCCTTGCAGAGCGCCCTGTAGCCAGCGGGATCGGCGATCGGGATCTCGCGGTCGCCGCGGGCGACGATCGCCTTGAGGCGCTTGGAGCCCATCACCGCGCCCATCCCGGTCCGGCCGACGAAGTCGCGCTTGTTGTTGGCGACGACTGCGTAGCGCACCAGCTTCTCGCCCGCCGGACCGATCGTCAGCACGCTCGCCCGCTTCTTGCCCTCGAACTCGGCCATCAGGCGGTCGGCCGCCTCGTAGTTGTCCAGGCCCCACAGGTGTGCGGCGTCGCGCAGCTCCGCGCTGCCGTTGTCGAGCACCAGCATCACCGGCGTAGGTGACTGGCCCGTGAAGACGAGCCCGTCGAACCCGGCACGCTTGAGGATTGGGGCGAAGGTACCGCCGCAACTGCCCTCCCCCCAGATTCCGGTGAGCGGGGAGCGCGCGGCGATGGCGAAGCGCGAGCTGCCAGGAACGAGCGTGCCGCTGATCGGCCCGCTAAGCAGGAACAGATCGTTCTCGGGTCCGAGCGGGTCGACCCCCCACTTGCGCCTCTGCATGAACAGGTGCGCGGCGAGGCCGCTGCCACCCAGGTACTTCCGCAGCACCTCGTCGGGAAGCGTGAACTCCTGAATCGCGCCTCGGCTCAGGTCCACTTCCAGGAACGTGCCAACGTAGCCGCCTTTCATGGTCCGCTCCTTTCGAGGGTCGCGCGACGCCTCACCGTTCCGCCGTCTCAGGCAACCCCACTTCGACTCGGTTCGCTCGATCACCGCTCGTGAACTTCGGCACAGCTAGGTTCAAGCTACTTCGCGCCGCCTCCGCTGTCAACCGTGCCCGCGTTGCTGCGCTCGCGCCGCGGCACCGCCTGGCCGGCGGCTGCCGCCCCCTGCCGGCAGCCGCGCACGCTTGACAGCGCGCGACTCGGTGCTACCGTCGACCGTGCAGCTCCGGCCGAAGCAGGCGGGCGCAGCCGGCGGGGGCGGCACCCACCGTGCAACGAGGAGGGCGATCATGGCAGCAGTTGTGGTGACGCTGGCGACGCCGCTGCGACGGTGGACCGCGGGCGCGCACGATCTCCTTGCCGAGGGGGCAAGCGTGGCGGAGCTGCTGGCGTGGCTGCGCCGAAGCCACCCCGAGCTGGCCCTTCGCATCCTCGACGAGCAAGACCGGCCGCGCGGTTTCCTGCGCGTCTGGGTGAACAAGCACGACGCGCGCAAGCTTGCCAACCTCGAAACGCGGTTGCAGCCTGGAGACCGCGTCGCCCTCGGTGTCGCGATCTCCGGAGGGTGCGGGTGGGCCACCTCACCGAGGTCCAGCGCGAGCGCTACAGCCGGCAGCTCGTGTTGCCCCAGGTTGGCCTCGCTGGCCAGGAGCGGCTCGCGCGCAGCAGCGTGGCGGTCGTCGGCGCCGGCGGCCTGGGTTCGCCGGTGCTGCTCTACCTGGCTGCTGCAGGTGTTGGCAGGCTCGTCATCGCCGACGGCGACCAGCTCGAGCTGTCGAACCTGCAGCGGCAGGTGATCTACACCGCCTCTGAGCTTGGCCGGATGAAGGCGGACTGCGCGGCGGCGGCGGTGCGCCGGCTCAACCCCGAAGTCGAGGTCGGCGTCATCGGCACTCGGGTCGGCGGGGAGACGGCGGTCGAGCTACTGTGCCAGGTGGACGTGGTGTGCGACTGCACCGACAGCTTTGCAAGCCGCGTCGCCTTGCACGAGGCGGCGTTCACCGCCCGCCGCCCGCTGGTGTCGGCGGCGATGTTCGGCTTCGAAGGGCAGCTCACCACCTTCCGCGGATTCGAGGAGGGGATGCCCTGCTATCGCTGCCTCTACCCCGAGCTGCCGCCACCCGATCTGGTACCGCCATGCGCCGAGGCCGGGGTGATGGGCGCGGCAGTAGGGGTGCTCGGCTCCTTGCAGGCCGGCGAGGTCCTCAAGGAGCTGCTCGGGATCGGCCACCGCCTAGGTGGACGTCTCCTCGTCGTCGACACCCTCGAGAATGAGTTCCGACTGGTCAGCATCGCCAAGGACCCGGACTGTCCCTGCTGTGCCCCTCGCCGCTGATTCCTCCCCAGGTGAGGCGGCAGCACTTGCTCGTGGCGCGCCCCGAGCCTACTTGCGGTCCCGCAGCAGGAAGCAGGCAAGCGAAGGCAGCAGCAGGATCGCCCCCAGCATGT
>JAZDGE010000178.1:0-7570 GCA_043807175.1 Acidobacteriota bacterium | reverse complement strand
TGTTTTGTACCGGCGTGGCGCTCGCGACGGTGGAGGCCGCCGAGACGCTGCGCACGCTCGAGTGGACGCCACCGGCCATGCCGCCGGAAGCGACGCTGGCCGGCCCTGATCGGGCGGGAGGAGAGGCCCACATCTGGGTCGAGAATCGCTCAGGCTCGCGGCTCACCATCGCGCTGGCTTCGCTTGACGGTTCCGGCATCTCGACACCGTTCTGGGCGGTCCGCGGGACGGTGAAGAGCGAGCAGGTGCAGGGCGAGGCGTTCCTAGAGCTGTGGAGCATCTTTCCCGATGGCTCGCGCTACTTCTAGCGCACGCTCGCGGCGGAAGGCCCCATGCGGCACCTCGGCGGCAGCCGCGGCTGGCGACCGTTCGTGCTGCCGTTCCAGGGCCGTCCCGGCGCCGCGCCACCGGCGGAGCTCGTCATCAACCTGGTCCTTCCCGCCGCGGGGCGGGTCGGGATCGGCCGGCTCGAGCTTGTCCAGCACCGCTCGGCGGCCGGCCTGCTCGCCCTCCCCGGCCAGTGGTTCGGCGGGCGGGCCGGCTGGGTGGGGGGGATCCTGGGGACGGCGCTGGGCCTGGCCGGCGCCCTTCTCGGCTTGCTCTCGGCCCGCGGCGCTTCCCGCCGGGCCGTGCTCGGCCTCGCTTACGGGATGCTCGCCAGCGGTGCGCTCCTCGTGGCCGCCGGCATGGCGGCGGTCGCGACTAGCCAACCGTCAGGGATCTGGTACTCGCTGCTTCTTCCTGGCGTCGTCTGCGTCGTGGTCGTCCGTGGGCTGCTGCCCGCCCTTCATCGCCGCTACCGCGAGCTGGAGCTGCGGCGGATGCGCTCGCTGGACGCACGGTAGGGTGTCCGGCTCGCGGCGCCGGCGCCGGGGAGCGCGCTGCAGCCCCCCACCCAGATTGGCTGGCCAGCGAGCGAGCGCAGGCGGCTGTTTAGGCTGGCCGGCGGCCAGGGTACGATCGCGAGGGAGGGAGCGATGGAGCATGTGAATCTCGGCCGGTCTGGTCTCAAGGTGTCGCGCCTCGCGCTCGGGATGATGAGCTATGGCACGCCCGCGTGGCGCCCGTGGGTTCTCGGCGAGGAGGAAGCGCGAGGGCTCGTGCAGCAGGCGCTTGAGCGCGGAATCACCTTCTTTGACACCGCGGACATGTACTCGGTCGGCGAGAGCGAGCGGATCACAGGCAAGCTGCTCAAGGAGATGGCTCGCCGCGAGGAGGTCGTGATCGCCACCAAGGTCTTCTACCCGATGAGCGAGCGGCCCAACGACCGGGGCCTCTCGCGCCAGCACATCATGGCCTCGATCGACGCCTCGCTCCGCCGCCTCGGCACCGACTACGTGGACCTCTATCAGATTCACCGCTGGGACCACACCACGCCGATCGAGGAGACGCTCGAGGCGCTCCACGACGTGGTCAGGGCGGGCAAGGCGCGCTACCTCGGCGCCTCCTCGATGTTCGCCTGGCAGCTTGCAAAGGCCCAATTCACCGCCGATCGCAACCGCTGGACCCGCTTCGTCTCGATGCAGAATCACTACAACCTCGTCTACCGCGAGGAGGAGCGCGAGATGCTGCCGCTGTGCCGCAATGAGGGGCTTGGCGTCCTGCCGTGGAGCCCCCTCGCCCGCGGCTTTCTCGCCGGCAACCGGCGGGAGAAGGGCGCCGGCGAGACGCTGCGAGCGCGCACCGACGGCTATGGGCACAGCCTCTACTACCGCAGCTCCGACTGGGCGGTGCTCGACCGCGTCGAGGAGCTGGCGCGCCGGCGGGGCGTGAAGCCCGTCCAGGTGGCACTCGCCTGGCTGCTGCACCAGCCGGGCGTGACCGCGCCGATCATCGGCGCGACCAAGCCGCACCACATTCCGGACGCCGTGGCCGCGCTCGATCTCCGCCTCGACGAGGAGGAGCGGCGTTTCCTGGAGGAGCCCTACGAGCCCCATCCGGTGCTCGGCCACGAGTGACGCGGGCGGCGATCGCAACTTTCGCTCTCTGCTCAACGTACAAGGATGCAATGGAGGCCCGGCACGTGGCCCTGCCGGCGGAGGTGCAAGCGGCGCGCCGTGTACGACTCGCGCTGCCGATCCTCATCTTCGGCTTCACGTCGCTCGTGATCGACTTGCCGTTCCTTGCCACGGCGAGGTGCAGAGCGGACGAGACAATCCGCGCAGATCCGCCGGTTGCGACTGGCGTGCAGACCCGACTGCCACGCCGGCGGTTGGCGGCGCTGCAAACAACGCCGGTGGTGCTCTCCGGCGGCACGCTCATCGATGGCACCGGCGCGTGATCCGCTTGCCGATATCCGCGCGCTGGCGGAAACAATGGTGGTGATGCGCAGCGGCGTGGTGATCCGCAACGAGCTGGTCCTTTGAAGACCGGGCTCCGTGGTCCGGGCTCCGGGCTCCGTTCCACCACCCGCCCACGGGCATGTCCCGCGCCCCACACTGCGAGACGAGGTCTCCGGGGATCATTGCGCCACGCGCGGCAGAACCTCCACCGCGGGCTGGCGTAAACTCCCCGCGGTGGCGCCAGTCATTGGGCAGGAGAGTGCGACCGGGAGGCCTAAAATGTTGCGACGGATTCTCAGCGTTTGGGTGTTGATGCTGGCGGCAGGGCCGGGCGCTGCCGCGGAGCCGGATGACCCGTTCATCTGGCTCGAGGCGATCGACAGCGAGCCGGCGCTGGCCTGGGTCAAGGCGCACAACCTCCAGACGACGAAGGAGCTCGAGGCGCAGCAGGAGTACCAGCCGATTCACGAGCGCACGCTCGCCATCCTGAGCTCGAAGGAGCGCATCGCCACGCCGTCGCTTTTCGGCGTCATCGTGTACAACTCGTGGCAGGACGAGCAGCACGAGCGCGGCATTTGGCGGCGCACGAAGCTTGAGTCCTACCGCACGGCTGAGCCGCAGTGGGAGACCGTGATCGACGTCGATGCCCTTGCCGGAGCCGACAAAACGCCCTGGGTGTTCAAGAGCGCAAGCTGCCTGCCGCCCGAGCACCGTCGCTGCATGGTGGCGCTCTCGCGCGGCGGTGGCGATGCTGTCGTCCAGCGAGAGTTCGACACCGTGACCAAGAGCTTCGTCAAGGATGGCTTCTCGCTTCCCGAGGCGAAGTCGCGGGTGGACTGGCGTGACGCGGACACCCTCTGGGTGGGCACGGACTTCGGCGTGGGCTCGCTGACGACCTCCGGCTATCCGCGCCTGGTCAAGCTGTGGAAGCGCGGCACGCCGCTTGATGAGGCAAAGACGGTGTTCGCTGGTGAGCCCGGTGATGTGGCTTCGAGCGGCGCCTCGCTCTTCACGCCCGAGGGACGTTATGACCTCATCACCCGGGTCCCGGCGTTCTTCCGCTCCGAGAGCTACCTCGTGCTCGCCGACCGGCTCGTCAAGCTCGACCTCCCCGCGGACGCCGAGCTGGAGCTGATCTTCAAGGAGCGCCTGCTGATCTCCCTGCGCTCCGACTGGACCGTGGGCGGGAGGACCTATCCTGCCGACGCGCTGCTCGCGATCGGTCTCGATGACTTCCTGCGCGGCCGGCGCGGCTTCGACGTCCTGTTCGTGCCCTCGCCGCGAAGCTCGCGTGGAACCGTGAAGGCGACCCGTGATCGCGTGGTGCTGACGTCACTCGAGGACGTGCACGGCCGGCTCTCGACCTTCACCCTGAGCGACGGCGAGTGGAAGCGCGAGGAGATCCCCCTGCCCGGGATCGGCGCGGTAAGTGCCGGGACCGCTTCCGACGCAGCGGATGTCTTCTTTTTCACCTACGAGGACTTCCTCACGCCTTCCTCGCTCTTCCTCGCGGATGCGGCCAAGGTCGAGAAGGTCAAGTCACTGCCGGCGTTCTTCGCCGCCGCTGGGATGAAGATCGAGCAGGCCGAGGCGGTCTCGCGAGACGGCACGAAGATCCCCTATTTCCTGGTCACTCCCGCGGGCTTCAAGGCCGACGGGACCACCCCGGCGCTGCTCTACGGTTACGGCGGTTTCGAGGTTCCCGAGCTGCCGACCTACAACGCGAGAACCGGCGCCGCTTGGCTGGAACGCGGCGGCGTGTACGCTCTCGCCAACATCCGCGGCGGCGGCGAGTTCGGGCCCCGCTGGCACAACGCTGCGCTGAAGGAGAACCGCATCAAGTCCTTCGAGGACTTCATCGCGGTCGCCGAGGACCTGATCGCCCGCAAGATCACCTCGCCCCGCCACCTCGGCATCATGGGCGGATCGCAGGGCGGCCTACTCGTCGGCGGCGCCTTCACGATGCGGCCGGAGCTGTTCAACGCGGTGGTGGTACAGGTTCCGCTCGCCGACATGAAGCGCTTCAGCCACCTGCTCGCCGGCGCGAGCTGGATGGCCGAGTATGGCAATCCCGATGTGCCCGAGGACTGGGCTTACATTCAGACCTGGTCGCCCTTCCACCTGCTGCGCAAGGAGGCAAAGTACCCGGTGCCGTTCTTCTGGACCAACACCCGCGATGATCGTGTTCACCCCGGCCATGCGCGCAAGATGGTGGCGAGGATGGAGGCGCAAAACCACCCCGTCTACTACTTCGAGAACATCGAAGGTGGCCATGGCTCCGGCGCCGTCATCCCGCACAAGGCCTACGTCACCGCGCTGGAGTACGCCTACCTCTGGAAGATGCTGCAGTGAGGGCAAGGTAGCTCCGTTTTCGCACCGGCGCCAGCGCTTTCCTGCAGACTCGCGATCATTCCTCCGGCCGGCGGCGCGGGACGGCGCGGGCGAGCAGGAAGGCGGTCGTGCGGGGAAAGTGGCGGGCCAGGAAGACCGCCACCTTGCCATGGGCGGTGATCACCACTTCGCGGCGGCGCCGGGCGATGGCGGTAACGATCTTCGCGGCGGCCTCGTCGGTGGGCATGCGCAGCCACGCCGGGACGCCGTCCTTGAAGTCCGGGCGATAGCGGCCGTGGCGATCCACCTTGCCGATCTCGCTCACCACGAAGCCCGGGCTCAGCAGGACGACGGCAATGCCGGAGGGCGCGAGCTCGGCGCGCAGCCCCTCGGCCAGGGCGCGAACGGCGAACTTGCTCATCGCGTACGCGACGCTGCCGGGCGCCGCGAGGTGGCCGCTGACGCTGCCGGTGATGGCGAAGACGCCGCGGCTCTTGCGGAGGTCTTCGATGGTCGAGTAGAGCGTGCGCAGGACGCCAAACACGTTGGTCTCGAACTGCCGGCGGAAGTCCTCCACTCCCAGCCGCTCGACCGGCCGCCCAACCCCGAAGCCGGCGTTGGCGAGCACGATGTCGATGCGGGAGAAGCGAGCGCGCACCTGGGTCACGGCCCGCTCGATGTCCTCGTCTCGGGTCACGTCCGCCGGCACCGCGAGTGCCGCCTCGCCAAGCTCGTTCTCGAGCTCGGCCAGCCGCTCGGTTCGCCGCGCCAGCATCGCCACCCGCGCGCCCCGGCGTACGAGCTCCCGACACACCGCTCGCCCGATCCCCGACGACGCCCCGGTGACGACGCCAACCCGCCCATCCAGCCGTCGCATGCACACCTCCCAAGCCCGTTGCGAAGGTAGCAGAGCTCGACCTGTTTTGTGCTCTCCGGGGGCGCGCCCCAGGTCCGCTGTGCGCTCCCGGGGCCGGCGAGGCGCAGCGGTGCCTCGCGCTCCTGCGCCGGGGTCGGGGACCCCGGCACGAGCGCCGTCATGAGCAGGATGAGCAGCATTCTAGCGGTGATCATCGTGGTCTCCTCTCGGTCGGGCGGGCGGCGGGCCGCTCGCTCCTGGTAGTATTCTGGCGATGCCTCTGACTGGTGTGAAGGTGGCGATTCGCGCGCTGCAAACGCGGTGTCGGCGGGTCCGTAGTGGCCTCGCCAATCCCGACGACGCGATCCCCGATCCCTCAGATTTCGCCCCATTCACCTATTCACGGCGCAGCCACTGTGAGAGGTTCGCGCACAACGGCCTGGAGCGCAGGCTGTACGGCACAAGTCGCAATCTGTCCGACTGGCGATTGAAACGCTACCAGGACCTGTTGACCCTCTCTTTCATCGAGTCGTGGGTCCCGGAGGGGGCACGGCTTCTCGAGGTGGGGGGAGGCGATTCGCGCATCATCCGCTTTCTGAAAGGCCGCTATGAGCTCTGGAATGCCGACAAGCTGGAGGGGCTCGGCTGCGGGCCCAGACAGGTGAAAGAAATCGGATTCAAGCTGGTCCGCGCCTATCTCGGCGACTTCTCTCCCCAACTCGCCGACAGCTCTTTCGATTTCGTCTTCTCCATTTCTGCGCTGGAGCATATCCCGCAGAGTGATCCCGGGTTGCTCCCGCGGATTCACGCCGACCTCAACCGCGTGCTGAAACCGGGAGGGTACTCACTGCACTGCCTTGATGTCGTGCTTTGCCCCGACCACATCCGGATGAACAAGCTGCTTCCCTATCTGTTCACGCACCAGGAGACCTGCAACCCGTTCGTGGCGTTTGAGCTCATTCGCCGGGACAGCGACCTGTTCGTCCTGCCTGAATCGGTGTACATCCGAAACTGGCAGCCCAGGACCGGGCAGAGCTACGCCGACTTCGGCATGCCTTTCTCCTACAACATCCTCTGGCGCAAGACCTGAACGGCCGGCCGGTGCGGCGGCGGTGGCGCAGGTAATGGGGGGCGGAGGTCCGCCGTCACTGGCGCCGCGGAGCCGGGGCCACGGCAGGCGAGAGGTCACCCGGGAGGTGCTGGATGCACTCGAGTTTGCTGCCAGGCGATGGCGGCGCCGCCGCCACGCACCACGCTGGCACTCATGCGAGCTTGACCTCAGCCCGGAAACCCCAGTTGGCTTCTGCTGCGAGGTCGGATTTTGCCGCCCTGGCGGGAGTGCTCGGGCTGGACGCCGTGCCGCCGTACGGTACCAGTAGGGCTCTGGCGCACACCCCTCCGTTCACCCGCCATCATCGGCATCTCCGCCCTATCGCGACGAACCCAACTGAGGTTTCCGGGCTCAAGTGGCGGTGCGGTTGCGGCCGCCTTCCTTGGCGCGATAGAGGGCGGCGTCGGCACGGCGGATGCACTCGTTGATCGAGACGCCCTCGCTGATCGTGCTCACGCCCAGGCTGACGGTGACACGGACCTCATGGCCGCCCACGGTGTGGGGGGCGTCACCGAGATGCGTGCGCACCTTTTCGGCCACCTCGACGGCGCCGGCGAGATCGGTTTCCGGCAGGAGAATGAGCAGCTCCTCGCCACCCCAGCGGGCGATCGCATCCTGGCCGCGAACGGTCTGACGGAGCTCCTGGGCAAGGTGGATCAGCACCTCATCGCCGGCGTGGTGCCCGAGGCTGTCGTTGATCCGCTTGAAGTGGTCGAGGTCCGCGAGCACCAGGGAGAAGGGCTTGGCGCTGCGTCGCCACCGCTCCTCCTCCTGCTCGAGCACGGCGAGCATCGCGCGGCGGTTCAGCAGGCCGGTCAGGTAGTCGGTGGTGGCGGCCTTGGCGAGCGCCTCCTCGGCCCTGGTGCGCTCCTGGATCTCTTGCAGCAGTTGCTCGTTGAGCTCGGCGAGACGGTGGGTGCGCTCGGCGACGCGCACCTCCAACGTGTCCTTCGCCTCCTCGATGGCGGCCATGGCGGAGAGCGTCTGCTG
>JAZDGE010000177.1:0-7695 GCA_043807175.1 Acidobacteriota bacterium | reverse complement strand
GAGGACGCCTTCAACGCCCTGCGCGCCGACATCCCCTGGCCCAAAGTCAAGGACGAGCAGGGGAACGAGGTTCAGCTCACACTCTCCAACTACCTCGTTTTCCGGCGCTCGCCGGACCGCGAGGTGAGACGCGCCGCGGTTACCGCGTTCTTCTCGACTCTCAGGCAGTTTCAACACGCCTTTGCGGCGACGCTCGCCGGTCAGATCAAGCTCGACGTCGGCTTCGCCCGGGCGCGCGGCTACGACGGTGCACTTGCCGCATACCTTGAGAAAGATGGTCTGAACGCCGCCGTCTACGACACCCTGGTAGGCACCGTCAAGGCCAACGTGCCGCTATTGCACCGCTACGTCGAGCTGCGGAAGAAGGTGCTGGGCCTTCCCGAGGTGCACTTCTACGACCTCTACATTCCGCTCACGACCAGTGTCAGGACTAACGTCCCGTTTGGCGAGGCCAGGACGACGATCCTCGAGGCCCTCAGGCCGCTCGGAAAGGAGTACGGCCGCGTACTCGCCGAGGGGCTCGATCCGGCCAGCGGTTGGCTCGACCTCTACCCGCACCAGGGTAAGACCAGCGGCGCGTTTTCCTCGAGCGTCTACGGGCCGCATCCCTTCGTGTTCATGAACTATCAGGACTCCCTCGGCGACATGTCCACCCTGGCTCACGAGTACGGCCACGCACTGCACAGCCACCTGGCGATGACCACCCAGCCGTACGCCAACTTCCGCTACGTGCCTTTCCTCGCCGAGATCGCCTCGACCTGCAACGAGGCGCTGCTTAGCGACTATCTGGTTGCCCGGGCGAGCGACCCGGCAACCAAGGCCCATATCCTGGTGGGGAGGCTCGAGAGCATCCGCGCGACGATCTTCCGCCAAACGATGTTCGCCGAGTTCGAGCGCAGGGTGCACGAGCTCATCGAGGCGGGCACGCCGATCACGGCCACACTGCTCGACGAGACCTACGCCGGCCTGGTGCGCACCTACTATGGGCCTGGATACACCTTCGACGCCAACGACGGAATGGAGTGGGCGAGTGTCCCGCACTTCTACTACAAGTACTACGTCTACGCCTACGCCACCGGTCTGGCCAGCGGCATCGTGATCGCCGACCGGGTGCGTGAGCTGGGCGACCCGGCCGTCGAGGCCTACCTCGGCATGCTCAAGGGCGGCTGCGCCGAGCCGCCGCTGGAGCTGCTCAAGAAGGCGGGCGTGGACCTCACCAGACCGGACGCCATCGCCGCCGCAATGCGCACCTTCGAGCGCACCCTCGACGAGGTAGAGCAGTTGCTGGCGAAGAAGTAGCTCGCCTTGTGTTTTGGGCGCTTTTGAAGATTCGCCGAATGAAAGAGGTCCAGGTCCAGGTCCAAGTCCAGGTCCAAGTCAGATGGCGAATTTGGCTCGGCGCACATGCCCCTGAGCGCGCCTTTTCCCCGGTCGGGCGGGCGGTCGGGCCAGGGACCACGAACCACGAACCACGCCTTTTCGGGCAGGTGGGGGCCGGACCCCGGACCCCGGTCCCCGGACCCCGGTCCCCTGCTTCTACCGCCGGCGCTGCATCTGCTGCCAGCTCAGGTTGGAGCCGAGGTTGGGGTCGTAGGAGGGCGATTCCGAGACGATGTACTCGCCGAGGTTGTTCACCCAGGCGTTGTCGTAGCCAGAGGGAAGCTCGACCGCCCGCTCCTCGAACGGGTTGTAGTACTCGTCGACGCCCCGGATGTGCTGCGACCAGTCGGTTGCGAGCCGATCGTAGACCGCCTGGTTGGCCTCCCAACTGCGCATCTGGTCCTCGCGGATCTCGCGGCCGGTCTCTGCGACCATGCGGCCAATCTCGCCGACATGGCGGATGTGCTGGATCTGCTGGCGGATCAGCGTCTCGATGAGGGCCGAGTAGCGGGCGAACCACTGGGGGTTGACCTTGAACGAGAAGGCGATGGTTTGCAGGAGCTTGGAGGCGGCATCGAGGCGGCCGCGCGCAGCTTTGAAAGAGAAGAGGTAGTCGACCCACCAGGTCTGGTTGGTCACTGTGCCGTACATCGTCTGCAGCGGGAACGAGAACATCTGCACCACGCCGTAGAGCTCTTCCTCGATGGGCTGGCCACCGGCGGTGTAGGTGAAGCGGATCTTGGCGGCATCCACCTGGATGCCAGCCTGGGGCTGCATGCGCGCCTGCATCTCCTGCACCAGGCGGGCGAGCTCAGGCACCGGCTGCTCGCCGGTGACGCTGAGAGCGACGGCGTTCCCGCGATAGGCCGGCAGGACGAGCTGGCGCAGGGCCTGAGTCGCCCCCAGGGGAGGGTGGACGGTGTTGCCGAAGTACTTGGCGCCGACCGGGAACATGTTGGAGACCATGGGGTTGTTGGTCCAGAAGTAGGGAAGGTTGGGGAACACCTCGAACTCCTCCGCCCCGCGCGGATTGCTCACACGGCAGGCGGAATAGGCGGGGAAGCCGGGGTTGTCCAGCCGCCAGTAGATTCCCCCCTCAAATTGCCAGTCCGCAGGCATCAGCAGGCTGAACGCCTCGCCGCCGATGCCCTGTTGGTCGACGCAACTGTACGGCTTGAGGCGGATCATGTGCCCCTCGTGCCTCTCTTTTCGGCCCACCGGAGGCTGTGCCTCGCTTCCTGGCGGACCCGCCGCCAGCTCGTGCTGGCTGTCGCCAGCCGGTCTCGGCCGCCCGCAGTCCGCGAGCGCGGGGATTACCAGAACGTAGAGCGCTACTGCCAGCCGGGTCGTCGGCGATGATGGCATGACGCCGCCCCCTTCCTCCGGGCCCCCTCACATGCGGGGTGATGGCTCACCTCGGGACGATTCACGAGGCAAGTCTACCCTCCTGGGCAATGGGTGACCAACCAGCCAGCAACGGGACATGGCGCCGGGCTCAGTGAATCATTCAGGCTGGCGTTCTGCTGCAAGTGGAAGGGTCGCCTCAAGCTCAGAAGCTCTCCGGGTGGGTGGGGGAACGGAGCCCGGAGCCCTGAGCCCGCCTCCATCTACCGCGCTCGCGCGACGGCGGTGGCCAGCACATGGTCATCGAGAAGCAAGTACCACGCCGCCAGCTCCAGCCTCCCGGCCTCCGGCAGCCTGGCCTCGACGGTCACGGCGCCGGGACCTGTCGCCTGAAGCGCGAAATCTCGGAAGTTGAGAGGACGTCTCAACAAGGGGTGGACCGCTTTGTAGAGCGCTTCCTTGATCGAGAAGTGGATCAGGATCTGAAGCGCGCGCGCCTCCTCGCCGGGACTCGAGAGGGCCGCCACCTCGTCAGGGCAGAGCACCCGCTGCGCGATCCCGGGGCGGGCTCGGCGCGTTTCCTCAACGTCGATTCCCAGGCCATGCTCGCCTGGCGCCATGATCGCCACCGCCAGGTTCCGCGTGTGGCTCAGCGAGCCGGCCCATCCCGGCGGGAGAATCGGCGCTCCGTGGAGGTCGCTGCGAACAGCGATGCGCTCGAGGCCCAGCTCGGCGAGAAGGGTCCCGAACGCCAGCCGCCCGCCGGCGAGCTGCACCTGTCGCCAGCCGCGCGCGCGGTCGACGATCTCGCGCTCCTGTGGGTGAAGGCGGGAGAGCGCCTCCTCGAGCGGCGTGCCGAGCCGCGGCGGCAGGTGTACGCCCGCCGCCAACCCGTGAGGCAGCTTGCTGAGGAATGCCTGGGTGAACGGGGCGGCAGGCGGCGAAAGGGCGTCTTTCACGAGCGAAGAGTAGCGCGTTCACTGGCTCGGGCGCGCCGCCTGGCCCGGCCGGTCGCGGTCATCTGCCCCGCCGCCGGCCGCGCGCACGACGGGGGACTGGCCGGCAGGGCGTACCGTGGGCGCCGAGCCAGCCGGACATGGCGTCCACCCTCCGTTCGCGGCGGCGCCACTCGCCCCTGGCGCTGGCGTCCGCGTCCGGGCGCTGCGAAAATGTTCGCCAGGCGTTGGCTTCGCCTGGGAGGCACGAACATGAGCACCAAGGACGCTCCGCTGGGGACCTCGCTCGGGGTGATCCTCGCGCTGGTGGCGCTCAAGCTGGCGATCCACCTGCCGCTCGCGGGGCGCTACGGCTACTTCCGCGACGAGCTGTACTTCCTCGACCTCGGACGCCGCCTCGACTGGGGGTATGTCGACTGCGCCCCCCTGATCGGGTTGGTCTCGAAGGTCGCGCTGTTATTGGGTGGCTCGCTGTTCGCGCTGCGCACCATCGCGGCGCTCGCCGGCGCCGGCATCGTCGTGCTCGCGGTCGCGATCGCCCGGGAGCTCGGCGGCGGCCGCTTTGCGCAGGCGCTGGCCGGTCTCACCGTCGTGGCCACGCCCCTGTTCCTCGCCACCAGCTCGATCATGACGATGAACGGCTTCGAGCCGTTGTTCTGGATGGGATGCGCCTGGGTGGTCGCACGCATCGTCAGGACCGGCGACTCGCGGCTGTGGCTAGTGTTTGGCGCGCCCGCCGGAATTGGCCTTTTGAACAAGCACTCGACGCTGTTCTTTGGTGCGGCGGTGGCGGCGGCGCTGGTGCTGACGCCGCTGCGGCGTGAGCTCACACGCCGCTGGGTCTGGCTCGGGCTCGGCATCGCGGCGGTCTTGTTCATGCCGAATGTGCTCTGGCAGATCGCACATGGCTTTCCCACCCTTGAGGACCTCAGGAACGTGCGGGAGTCGGGGAAAAACGTTGTCTTGCCGCCACTCGCCTTCGTGGGGCAGCAGGTGATGCTGCTGCACCCGCTCCTCACGCCCCTGTGGATCGGCGGGCTGGTTTCACTCGTGGTTGGTCGCCTGCGGGCCTATCGGGCGCTCGGCTGGACCTACCTGGTGCTGCTCGGGTTGTTCATGGCGACTCATGGCAAGGACTACTACGTCGCGCCCGCGTACCCGATGCTGATGGCCGCGGGCGCAGTCGCCCTTGAGGGGTGGCTCGATCGCCTCGCCTGGACGCGCGGCCGTCTCTGGCCTCGCTTCGCGGCGGCTGCCTGGGTAGTCGCCGCGGGCGCCCTGGTGGCGCCGATGGTCACGCCGCTGCTCTCGCCGGCGGCGCAGATCGCGTACCGCCAGGCTCTTGGCGTGCAGGGGCAGAAGACCGAGGTCGCCCACGATGGACCGCTGGTGCAGATCTTCGGTGACCAGTTCGGCTGGGAGGAGCTGGTGGCGGACGTGGCTCGCATCTACAACGCGCTGCCGCCTGATGAGCGGGCGCGGGCGACGATCTTCGCCAGCAACTACGGCGAGGCCGGTGCCCTCAACCTCTTGGGGCCGAGGTATGGCCTGCCGCCCCCCGTCTGCGCCCACCAGAACCACTACTTCTGGGGTCCCGGGACCGCCCGCGGCGACGTGGTGATCTGGCTGCAGTGGGGGAGGCGGTGGCTCGAGCCGATGTTCGCCTCGGTTGAGCAGGCCGGCGAGCACCACCACCCCTGGGGGATGGCCGAGGAGAACCGCCCGATCTACCTCTGCCGCGGCATGAAGCGCTCCTTCACCGAGCTCTGGCCCGACCTCAAGCTCTGGAACTAGCAATTGGGGCTTAAGGGGTTGGGGGTCAGGGAGTGGCCCCGTCCCCCAACCCCCAATCCCCATGGGAGTCAAGATAACCTCTCGCTGCGCTCTGGTGTGGGATCTGTATTCGCTTGTCCCCCAACACTATGCGCAGTGAGTTGTGGGGCAGGCGCTCCGCGCCTGCGTTTTCGCAAGCGCTGCCGCAAGAGCACGCGCGGAGCGCGTGCCCCACGAGTGCACGCGAAACGGGCTGGCGAGTAGCTTAGCGCCTATGCCCCCAATCCATAACCCCTGACCACTAACCCCTCTCTCCGCAAGTAGTTGTGCAATTCCCGAGGTGTCAAATGGTCACCGTGCGCCCGCCGTCCAGGACGAGCACCTGGCCGGTCATGGTGACGGCGCCTTCGAGAAGGTAGCGGACGGCGCCGGCGATCTCGGCCGCGCCGCCCTCGCGTCCGAGCAGCGTGCGGGCGAGCAGCCGCTCGCGGGTCGCCTGGTCGTAGTGGTCGGGGAAGGCGGCGATCCCCGGGGCCACCGCGTTGACGCGCACCTCGGGCGCCAGCTCCACCGCCAGGCTCCTGGTGGCGGCGATTAGGGCCGCCTTCGAGACCGAGTAGGCGAGATGGCGCTTGAGGGGAAAGAGACCGTAGATGTCCGCGATGTTGACGACCGCGCCCCGACTTGCCCGGAGCATGGGAGCGCAGGCGAGGGTGAGAAAAAGTGGCGCGTTGAGATTAGTTCTCATGACCTCGAAAAAAGCGGCTTCCGTGAGCTCGCCGACCGGCGTGGCGGGGAACACGGCTGCACTGTTGATGAGGGCATCGAGGCGGTCGAACCGCTGGCTCATCGTGGCGGCCAGCTCGCTCCAGGCCGCGGGCTCGCCCAGATCGGCGTGGACAGCGCTCACCTCGGACCCTTCGGCGGCAAGCGAACGCTCCAGATCGGCGGCGGCCATGTGCGAGTTCCGATAGGTGAACGCCACCTGCCAGCCGGCGCGCGCGAGCTCCTCGACGATGGCCCGGCCGAGGCGGGCGGCGCCACCGGTGACAAGGGCGGTGCGGGCGTCGCTCATTGCCGAGCCTCGCGCCGGCGCCAGATCTCGACGCCGACCGACTCGGCAAAACGGACCGCACCCGGCTTGGCGACCCGAACCCGGACGCTCGCCGCCAGCGGAAACTCGGCGAGGACGAGGTCGCCAATCCGCTCGGCCAGCGCCTCGACGAGGTTGAAGCTGCTGCTTTCGACGAGCTGCTGGACGCGCTTGGAGATTCCGCGGTAGTCAAGCGCAAGGCTCATCTCGTCGGAGCGGCCGGCGGGCCGGCAGTCGGCCTCCATCTCGAGATCGATACGGACCTTCTGCAGGACCTGGCGCTCCCACGCCTGAATGCCGATCGTGCAGTACAGCTCGAGGCCTTGAACGAAAACCCGGTCGGTCATGGGTCCTCCGTGGCAGAGTGTAAACCTGTGCCTGAGCTGGCGCCGCCCACCGGCCCAGGGGGCAGGGAACAGGGGACAGACGCCCACCCGCCCGGGGGAGCGGGGCTCGAGCTCAAGGCGAGGGTGACCGGGGTGACAATGGCGCCGTGAGGGAGCGCGACGCGATCGACGGCGGGCACTGGTTGCCGCTGCTGGCCCGAATCGAGTGGCACAGCGGGAGCCGCGGCGAGGAGCGGCCAGTGGCGGTGATCTGCGGTGGCGAGAGGCTGTCGCTGAAGCTGCTCTGGGAACGCGTGGAGGGGCCGCGAGAGGCTGGTGGGCCGCTCTCGCGCGTGCTCGTGATGCGTGACGCGCGGGGCCGCATGCTGCGCATCCGCACCGGCGGCGGCGGCGAGACGCGAGTCGAGGTGGCCGTGAGCTCGCTTGCGGAGCGCGAGTAGCAGCCGTTGAGTCGGCGCGAGCTCGGGCCGGACGATGGCGCCGGCCCTGGGCAGGTGCCGCGACCCACGAGCTTCGAACAGCGGTCTCATCCTGTCTGATACCATGCCGGCGTGTTCGAGAGCTTCCTCCTGCGCCTGCCAGAGACCGTCATCCAGCTTCTCGCCTTCGCCTTCGCCCTGTCCGTGCACGAGTCCGCGCACGGCTGGATGGCCGAGCGGCTCGGCGACCCGACCGCGCGCTGGCTCGGGCGCATCACGCTCAACCCGCTCAAGCACATAGATCCCTTCGGCACGGTGATCTTCCCGCTCATGTTGGCGCTGCTCGGCGCGCCGATCATCGGCTGGGCGAAGCCGGTGCCCTT
>JAZDGE010000176.1:0-2423 GCA_043807175.1 Acidobacteriota bacterium | reverse complement strand
TTCGCGCCGCCGCCCGAGCGTCGTGAAGGCGCAGTGCTCCGCTGCATCGGTGGCGGGGTCTGGCAGCGTGACTATACGGCCTTCCTTCGCACTGCGGAGCTGCTGGCCGGGGATGGGGGCTTTGAGTTCCATCTCGTCTCGCCCGATCTCGGCAGCGCCAGGGTCCCGGCGGGCGTCGCGCTGCACCGCGGCCTGGGCGATGGGGAGCTGGTCGCGCTCTACCGCTCCTGCGACCTCGTGTTCTTGCCCCTGCTCGACGCCACCAGCAACAACTTCCTCCTCGAAGGGGCGGCCTGCGGCCTGCCGATCGTCTCCTCGGACCTGCCCGGGGTCCGCTTCCACTTCCCTGGCCCCGAGGCCGAGCTGGTGGATGGCAACCGCCCCAAAGCCTTCGCCGCGGTGTTGCGTGAGCTCGCCGGCAAGCCCGAGCGCCGCCGCGCGATGGGCGCGGCGGCGCGGCAGCGGGCGCTGCGTTTTGGCTGGAAGACGCTCGCCCGCGAGTACGAGCGGGCCTATTTGGGGGAGTGAGCGGATGCTGCTGCGACGCCCGGCGCCTGCGCGGCTCTTCATCCTCGCTGAGCCGCGCTCAGGCTCGACCTGGCTCCTGCGAACCCTCGGCTCCCATCCCGAGGTGGCACTTGCGGGTGAGCTGCTCAACCATGTGCTGGCGCCCACGATGAGCCGCTTCCAGGGCGCCGCGCCGGGCGAGTTTCCGGCCTGCCTGGCCGAGCTCGAACGTGGCCTTCCGGTGGGACGGCGCCTGACCGGCTGCAAGGTGCTTCTGAACCAACTGACGTTCATCAGCGAGGACTTCCCGGCGGCGTTCGTCCGGCACTTCCTGCCCGCCAGCTTCATCCTGCTGACCCGGGGCAACCCGGTCGCGGCCGAGGTCTCGCTCGCGCTTGCCCACGCCCATGACCGCTGGCACTGCTGGCAGGAGTCGGAGGTGGAGCTGCGGCGGGTTCAAATTGAGCCCCGCGGGTTTTGCGCGCGGATCGCCGCGGCGCGCTCCCGCCGCGAGCGAGTGGGCGGCCTGCTGGCCACCCTCGGCTGCCGCCACCATCTGATTTCGTACGAGGAGCTCTTTGCCGACCCGCGGCGATGCGTCGGGAAGATCTGCGCCTTCCTCGGTCTCGACCCGGCGCCCATCCGCTTTTCCGACGAGCGCCGCGGCAACCCCTTTCCGCCGTCGCAGGTGGTGGGGAACTACCGCGAGCTGGTGGCCCACCTGACGGCTTGCGAACCCGAGCTGCTTGCCGCTCTGCAGGCGCTTGAACCACTCGATCGCGATGGGCCTGCTGGTTCACGCCGGGCCCCGGCAAGCGGGCAGTAGCGATGCGCGTCACTCTCGTCTCGACCTTCGATGGCATGGGCGGCGCGGGGATTGCCGCCATGCGGCTGCTCGAGGGGTTGCGGCGGGCGGGTCATGAGGCTGAGATGATTGTGCGGGAGAAAAAGGGCGAGGACCCCAATGTCCACGCTGTCGACTACCCACCGCCCGAGCTTGTGGAGCATCTCTTCGTCCTGCACCGAACACGCCTGAGCGAGATCGAGGCCAGGCGCACGCCGCTCTCTCGGACCTGGTTCTCGCTTCCCTACCCCGGGTGCGATCTGAGCCGAACCCATCTTGTGCGCCAGGCCGATGTCATCAACCTGCATTGGGTCTCGGAGTTTCAGTCGGTCGAGACGATCGCCCGGCTACTCGCGCTCCCCCAGCCGCTGGTGTGGACCCTGCACGACGAGAACCCGTTCACCTGTGGCTGCCACTACACCGCCGGCTGCGATGGTTTTCGCGAGCCTCGCCGCGACTGCCCGCAGCTCCTCGCCGTCTCCGACTCCTGGACCTTCGAGCACCTTCAACACAAGATCCGGCTCTTCGACCGGCGGCTGACGCTGGTGGCGCCCAGTCGTTGGCTCGCCGAGCGGGCGCGCGCGAGCCGCGTCTTCTCCCGCCAGCGCGTCGAGGTGATCCCGAACGCACTCGACACCGGCGCCTATTTTCCCCTCGGCCGGAGCGAGGCGAGGCGCGTGCTGGGGTGGCAGGTCGAGGGGGTCGTCCTGCTCTTCGGCTCTTTCGGCTACGACGACGAGCGCAAGGGTCGGGGGCCACTCCGCAGCGCACTCGAGCTGGCGCTGGCGCAGGGCGAGCTGCGCTCGCTGGCGGCTGCCGGCCGCCGCGGCTGGTGACCTTCGGCAAGAGTCCCGGCTGTCCGGAGATCGCCTCGCTGCCCGTCGAGTGTGCCGGCTTCGTCGCCGATGAGCGCCGGATGGCGGCGATGTTCGCGGCCGCCGACGCTTTCGTGCTACCGTCGCTCGAGGACAACCTGCCCAACACGATGCTGGAGGCGATGGCCTGCGGCACCCCGGTGGTGGCCTTCGCGGTCGGCGGGATCCCGGAGGCCGTCACCGATCAGGAGGAGGGT
>JAZDGE010000175.1:0-4524 GCA_043807175.1 Acidobacteriota bacterium | reverse complement strand
CTGCGGCGACCATGCTCTCGGGCGGCCAGCAACAGCGCCTGTGCATCGCCCGCGCGCTCGCCGTGGAGCCCGAGGTCCTGCTCTTCGACGAGCCCGCCTCGGCGCTCGATCCGATTTCCACCGGCCGCGTCGAGGACCTGGTGCTGGACCTCGGCGCCCGGCTCACGGTGGTCATCGTGACCCACAACCTCCAACAGGCTACCCGCGTGGCTGACCAGACCGCCTTCTTTCTTGCCGGCCGCCTGGTGGAGTACGCTTCAACCGTGCAACTGTTTACCGGGCCGAGCGACGCGCGGACCGAGGCCTACATCACGGGCAGATTTGGATGAACTTGCGAATTGCCATCGTCGAGGACGACCCCGACATCGCCGGCCTCGTCAAGCGAACCCTCGAACGCGCCGGGCTCTTTCGCGTCGCGATTCACGCCACCGCAGGCGAGTTTCTCGCAGCCGCCGAGGGCCAGACGCCTGACCTTGTGATCCTCGATCTCAACCTGCCCGATGGCGATGGGCTCGAGCTCTGTCGCGAGCTACGCGAGTGGGATGCCACCCGCACGGTGCCCATCCTGATGCTGACCGCGCGCGCCAGTGAGGCCGACCGGGTTACGGGTCTCGAACGGGGCGCCGACGACTATCTGGTCAAGCCGTTTTCGCTGCGCGAGCTGCAGGCCCGCGTCGAGGCCCTGCTGCGGCGCGTGCAGTGGGAGCGCGGCACACCCGGAGGCGTCTATCGCGACCGCCGGCTCGAGGTCGATCCCGCTCGCCACCAGGTGGTGATGACCGGGAGGCCAGTGACCTTGACGGCCCGCGAGCTTGCCGTGCTCTGGTACCTGATCTCGCTTGCCGGCCGGGTGGCAACCCGCGAGCAGATTCTGGACGGGGTGTGGGGCCTGGCCACCGAGGTCGACACGCGGACGGTCGACGCCCACATCCGCACGATCCGCCGCAAGCTCAGTGAGGGTGTGATCGAGACCGTGTTTGGCAGCGGCTATCGATTTCGGGCGCAGCCATGAGAGCAGCACGCGCGGCCGGGGTCCGGGTGGGCGGCGTGACTTTGTTGGCGCTCGGCTCACTACTGCTCCTCGGCGAGCATCAGCGGCACGGGGAGCACCGCGCTCAAATGCTGGCCACCCTACGTCAGGCCACAGTCGAGCTGGCGCCGCATGCGGTGGCGCTGTTTGCCACTCCAGTCGGCGAGGCCGACGCCGAGCTCCGCCGCTGGGCGGCGGCGAGCGGCGCGCGTGTCACCCTGATTGCGAGCGGCGGTCGCGTCATCGCCGACTCCTGGACCCTGCCCCCTTTGCTTGATCGCCTGGAGAACCACACCAGCCGGCCCGAGCTGCGGGCGGCGGCCGGCGGCGAGGTCGGCGTGGCGTGGCGGCGTTCGGTCACCACCGACCGGCCCACCCTCTACGTCGCCGTCCCGGTGTTGGCAGGCGACGCGCTGGTGGGCTATCTCCGGTTCGCTCGCGAGACGGCCGAGGTGGAGGTTCGCTGGCATCTCTTCGTCCTCGCAGCTCTGGCGGCGTCGCTTGCCGGAGCATGGGCGGCTTGGTCGCAGTCCAGGCGCCAGCGCGCCATAGCCAAGATCCTCGCGCCCTGGACAGAGCTTCCTGCGGCCGCCGAGTCGGAGGCGCTGGCGGAGGAGGCTGACCGGGCCTTCCGGGCCGGCCGCGAGGAGCTGTCCCGCGAGCTCGGCGCCACCCGCGCGGCGCTGGCGGAAATCGGCGAGGGCGTGGTGCTGCTCGACAGCAAGTGCCTGGTGCGCTACGCCAACGCAGCCGCCGGCAGGCTCCTCGGTGGCGATCTGCAGATCGGCCGGCCGCTGGTGGAAGCCGCGCGTTCCCCGGAGCTGCAGTCGGCGGTGGCTGCCGTGGGCAAGGATGGCCAGCCCCGGCACGCCAGCTCACTCACCACCGGCGGCGTCGAGATTGCGATCAGCGTGTTTCCGCTTCGCGAACCGACGCTGTGCACAGCCGTCGTGCTGCGTGATTTGCAGGGGCAGCGGCAGCTCGAGCGGGCGCGGCGCGCGCTGGTCGGTGACCTCGCGCACGAGCTGCGCACGCCGCTCACCGTGCTCGGCGGCCTGGCCGAGGAGCTTCGCCTCGCGGGCCAGAACGAGGAGCAGGTGGCGGCGCTCGAGCGCCAGGTGCGGCGGCTGCGCGTCTTTGCCGAGGAGCTCGAGGAGCTGGCGGCAATTGAGTCTGGTCAGCTCCGTCTGGAGCGCGAGAAGGTGGCGGTGTTGGCGCTGGCGCAGCAGGTTCTCCATGATCACGCCGAGGAGGCGAGGGACGCCGCGGTCGCGCTTTCCACGGGGGGTGAGGAGGCCCGGCTGGTCACCGACCCGGTCCGCCTCGCCCAGATACTCGGCAACCTGGTGAGCAACGGCATCCGCTACAACCGGCCGGGAGGCCGGGTGACGGTACGCGCCGCCAGCGCGGAAGGCGCCGTGCGGGTCGAGGTCGAAGACGACGGCATCGGCATTCCCGCCGCCGAGATTCCGCTGGTGTTCCAGCGCTTCTACCGGGTGCGCCGGGGTGCGCGCCCGGAGGGAGGCAGCGGGCTCGGCCTCGCTATCGTCAAGCACTTGATGCAGGCGCTGGGCGGCACGGTGAATCTCGCCTCACGCGAGGGCGAAGGAACGACGGTCACGCTCACCTTCCCCCGCCCGCCCGGCGGTTAGCTATCAGCTATCAGCTATCAGCTATCAGCTTTCTGCTGACTGCTGATTGCTGAGAGCTGATTCCTGAGAGCTGATTGCTGAGCGCTGAGCGCTGAGCGCTGAGCGCTGACCGTTACTCCTTGCCCTTGAACGCCTTCTGCAACGCCGCGCCGAAGGTGGTCAGCTCGGCCTTGCGCGGCGCCTGCTTCTCCTCGGACCAGCGGCGGAACTCCTTGTGCGCCTTGTTCTCGCGCGCCTTCTTCAAGGAGAGCGAGATGCGCTTGCGCTCGGGGTCGACGGAGAGCACAGCGGCCGACACCTTGGCGCCCGGCACCAGGGTGGTGGCCAGGTCGGCGCCCTTCGGCAGGTCACTCTCGGAGGCCGGAATCAGGCCGGTGAGACCGGGCTCGATTTCGACGAACGCACCGAAGGCGGCGATGCGCTCGATGACGCCCTCAACCAGCGTCCCCACCGGGTAGCGGGCGCTCGCGTCGGCCCAGGGATCGCCGGTCGCGAGCTCGCGAAGCGTCAGCGAGAGCCGGCGCCGGTCCAGGTCGCACTCCTTGATCCAACCGGTCACCGGGGCATCGGCAGCGAGTGCCGGGTCGTCCAGCTTCATCCCGGGCGGGAGCTGGGAGACATGGAGCAGGCCATCTACCCCCGGCAGCAGCTCGACGAAGACGCCAAACTCCGACTTGCGCGCCACCTTTCCCGCGAACGCGGCGCCGACCGGGAAACTTGCCGGAACCTCGGCCCAGGGATCGGGCTCGAGCGCTTTGAGCGAGAGGGCGATCCGTTCCTTGCCGCGGTCGGCCTCGATCACCTTGACGCGCACCTTGTCGCCGTTCTTGACCACCTGTGAGGGGCGCGCGCCGAAGCGGTGGGTGAGCTCGGTGGCGTGAATCATGCCGTCGACGCCGCCGAGATCGACGAAGACGCCGAAGTCGCGAATGCTCTTGACCGTCCCCTCGAGGATTGCGCCCGTGGTGATCGCCGACCACGCCATGCCGGCAGCCTGCTCGCGCTCTTCCTTGAGCACCGCGGCGCGCGAGACCACCATTGCTGAGAGGTCCTCCTCCAGCTCGGTGATGCGGAACAGGTAGCTCTTGCCGAAGTAGGCGTCGACATTGCGCGGGAAGGAAAGCTCGATCTGCGACAGCGGGCAGAAGGCCCGGATGCCGGCGACCGAGATGTCATAGCCACCTTTGTTGCGGCCGGTGACCTTGCCTTCGACCGGGACGCCGTTGACGAAGGCGCCGCGCAGCGCCTCGCGCTGCCGGCGCTCGATTGCCTGCTTGTGGGAGACCCGCAGCTCGGGAGAAAGCGAGACTACCACTGCGTCCAACCCATCGCCGGGACGGAGCTCGCCGAGCTCGGCGCGATCCATCAGCGCCTCGGTCTTGCCCCCCACGGCGACCAGCGCCACGTCGCCGGTGACGGCGACGATTTCGCCGCTGACCAATTGGCCGACCTCGAGTTGATCGTGGAGAAAGCTCTCGGCCAGGGCTTCCGCGAAGGTTGAAGTGGGTACGGTTTCATTCCTCTCGTCGCTCATGGTTCCCTCATTCCCGTGAAGTTCGCGCGGGGCGACCGCCCGCGCGAGCCGGGCCGGTAATTGTACACCCGAACGACCTGGCTCGCTTCGCTCGCCGTTGGGGTTGGGGGTTAGGGACTGGGGTTTAAGGGCTACGGGCGTCGCGCTTGCTGCGAGGTACACGCGTGGGGCACAAGGCACTTCCCGACATGGTCGGTCGGGCACGAGAATGGCGGCGCCACTCTGCTCGATGCCATGGGGATCGTGCGGGGATCGCGAAGCGTTTTCCCCAACCCCCAATCCTCAACCCCTATCCCTTCAAATGTTTG
>JAZDGE010000174.1:0-7351 GCA_043807175.1 Acidobacteriota bacterium | reverse complement strand
GTTTCTACAACGCACTGAGGCGGCGCGCCTGTTCCTGCGCCGTCGACTCGGCCGCAACCGACAGCACGCCCCCGACGCGCCGCAGCGCCGCCAGCAGCCGATCCAAGTGGTCGCGGCCGCGCACCTCCACGACGAGATCGGCCATGCCGCTGTGGTCATCGTCAGTGGCGAGGTGACAGCTCCGGATATTGGCATCCTCACCCGTGGCCGCCTGCGAGATTGACGCCAGCATGCCGGGCTTGTCCTCGAAGCCGACGTGAAGCCCGACCGCGTAGGTGCCGGCTTCTCCGGCCCACTCGACCGCGACCTCGCGCTCCGGGGTGAAGAGCAGCTTGCGCACATTGGGACAGTGCCGGGCGTGCACCGCCACCCCCCGGCCGCGCGTCACGTACCCGACGATCTCGTCGCCCGGCAAGAGGTTGCAGCAATGCGCCCGGAAGCTCAGCATGTCCCGCTGCCCCTTGACCACGATGACCGCTTCCTCCGGCTGCGCTGGCCTCGGCTTTACCGCCTGCAGGACCTGGGGCGCCGCGCCCTTGATGAACGGCGCGAGCACATCCCGGGGCATCATCCGGCCATAGCCAACCGCGGCAAAGAGATCCTCATCCCGGGGAAGGCCGTGATCGATGAGCACCTTGGCGAGACTGTCACCGTCATGAAGCAGCTTGGGTGAGAGGCTGAGTTTGCGGCACTCCCGCTCGAGCAGTCGCCGTCCGGCGTCGATCGCCTGCTCCTTCTCGCCGCGGTTCATCCAGGCCCGAATCTTGTTCTTGGCCCGCGCGGTGGCGGCGAGCTCGAGCCAGTCCCGGCTGGGGAGCTGGTTTGAGGAGGTGAGGATCTCGACGATGTCACCATTCTCGAGCGGCGTGCGCAGCGGGACCAGACGGCCGTTGATGCGCGCCCCGACGCAGTGGTGGCCGACCTCGGTGTGGACGCGGTAGGCGAAATCGATCGGGGTGGCGCCGCGCGCGAAGGCATAGACTTCGCCCTTGGGCGTGAAGGTGTAGACCTCTTCCGGGTACAGGTCGAGCTTGAGCGAGTTGAGGAAATCGACCGGGTTCTCCTGCTGCCCCTCGACCAGGCTGCGCAGCCAGGCCACGCGCTCGGTATCCTGGCTCGACCTCCGGCCCTCCTTGTAGATCCAGTGCGCGGCGATCCCGGACTCGGCGATCTCCTCCATGTCGCGGGTGCGAAGCTGCACCTCGAAGGGCTGGCCGACCGGACCAATCACCGAGGTGTGCAGCGACTGGTAGGCATTGGCCTTCGGCATCGCGATGTAGTCCTTGATCCGGCCCGGGACCGGGCGCCAGAGCTGGTGGATGAGCCCGAGCGCGGCGTAGCAGTGCGGCACCGTGTCCACGATGATGCGGAAGGCAAGGAAGTCGTAGACATGCTCGACGCTGATCCCCTGCCGGCGGAGCTTGGTCCAGATCGAGTAGAAGTGCTTGATCCGTCCCCGCACCTCAGCCGGTATCGAGTGCTCCTCGAGCACCGACGCGATCATCGCCCGGATCTCCTCGATCATCCCGGCAGCAACCTGCTCGCGCTGGTGGAGTTGCTCCTCCAGCAGCCGGTAGTCCTCGGGGTGGGATTGCTGGAGGGCAAGGTCCTCGAGCTCGGCCTTGATCCGCCCCATCCCCAGCCGGTGGGCGATCGGCGCGTAAATTTCCTGGGTCTCGGCCGCGATTCGCCGCCGCCGCGCCTCCGGGAGAAAGTGCAAGGTCCGCATGTTGTGCAGGCGATCGGCCAGCTTCACCAGGATCACCCTCACGTCCTCCACCGAGGCCAGCAGCATGCGGCGAAAGGTCTCGGCCTGGGCCGCCTGGCGGGCGGCGAACGACTGCTCCATGGTGGTGATCTTGGTGAGCGCCCGGACCAGGCTGGTGATGTGCTCGCCGAACTGCGCCTCGAGCTCGGCCTCGGTTACGAACGTGTCCTCGAGCAGGTCATGGAGCAAGCCGGCGGCAATCGCGATCTCGTCCAGACGCATCTCGGCGAGAATGCGTGCGACCTCGAGTGGGTGAACCAGATAGGGCTCGCCCGAGATCCTCACCTGGCCGCGGTGCGCCCGTGCCGAGTAGAGGTAGGCGCGGCGCAGCATCTCCTCGTCGGCCCCGGGATGGTAGGCGAGCACCATCTCCAGGATGTCCTCGAACCGCGGGAGTGGCTGCTCGGTCACTTCTTAATTGTACTTGCGGTTGAAGTCGTCGTTGCCACCTCCGACGTTTTGAATGCGGGTAGCCCTCGCCTGCCGCCACCCTCTCGATCCGCCACGAGCTCGCCCTCGGCATGGCGAGCAAAACGTCGGAAGTGGCACGCGCGCGCCGCTCAGGGATCGGCGCGGCGGTCTGCATGGCCTCAGCGCTGCGCTCAGGCGCGCGACCATCTGACCTGCCAGTACGCGGGAACGCCTTCGTGACGCGCGCTCTGACGCGCGCAGGAGGTGAGGTCAGCACATGCCAACGCCAGGAGGAAGCAGGCAAACTACCGCATAACAGGCCCTCGCACGAAGCCTGAGGCTTGGGGCCTGAGGCTTCAGGCTGGCGCGCCGCAGGCTGATGCCAGAAGAGCTCGGTGCCAGGTATGACACTCTTGGAGCGACCGCCCCACACCCTGCGTGGCGGAACGAACTTGGCACCGCGGTGAACCACGCCCAACAGCCCAAGAGTGTCTTACCTGGCTCCGCAAACCGTCGCATGCGATGCCCGCCGCCCGCGGTGGTCGGGTGGGCGGTGGCCGGTCCCCGGTCCCCAGGTTCTTGGGTGGGCGGGGGCCGGACCCCGGACCCCGGACCCCGGACACCGGGGCGGGCGGGCGGCCTACCGGCGGCGGCGCGCGTCCTTCCGCCGGTCCAGCCAGCCGCTCATCGCCAGCGCGACCGGCGAGGCGATGTAGATGGTCGAGTAGCTCCCGATGATGATGCCGATTAGAAGCACGAACGCGAAGGTGTTGATGACGTCGCCGCCGAAGAGGAACAGCGCCGCCACGACGAGCCAGGTGAGGCCCGAGGTAATGATCGTCCGTGAGAGCGTCTGGTTGATCGCGACGTCCATGATGTCGACGAGCTTCTTGCCGCGATCGAGCTTCAATCGCTCGCGAATGCGGTCGAAGATCACCACCGTGTCGTTCACCGAGAAGCCGACCAGTGTCAAGAGCGCCGCGATGGCCGGGATGTCGATCTCGCGCCCGGTGATTGAGAGAATTCCGAGCGTGATCAGCGTGTCGTGGAAGAGGGCGACGATGGCGCCCACGCCGTACTGGAGCTGGAAGCGGAACCAGATGTACACCAGCATCCCGATCAGCGAGAAGACGATGGCGTAGAAGGCCTTCTCGCGCAGGTCCTTGCCCACCGCCGGGCCGACCTGGTCGACGGCGAGGATCGCGAACTCCCCAAAGCGGACGCTGTCCGCGAGGTGGCGGCGGACCGCCGGAGAAAGCTCGGTCACCCGGTCGAGATCGCCGGGCCCGGTCAAAATCCCGTGCTGCTTGCGCAGGGCGAGCAGCGCCGAGGCCATCGGCTCGTAGTGCGCACGCCGGTCGGTGACCGAGACGCCGATGGCGTCGGGGTCGGCATCGACGAGAGCGTCGCGAACTGCCTCCATTCCCTGGAGGTTGAGGCGAATGCTGGCGCCGGCCTGGTTGAACTCTTGATCGAGGGCGGCCAGCATTCGGGCCGAGAAGTCGCCCTCGGTGCCGGGGTTCTGGATGCGTACCAGCAGCTCGTTGCGCTCCACCTCGTCGAAGCGCTGAATGCTGACCGCGCCCAGCTTGAGGTCCTCGAGCGTCTGGCGCACCCGTGAGAGATCGGGCGCGCTCTTGAACTTCAAGGTCACCTGGGTGCCGCCAGCGAAATCGACGCCGTACTTGAAGCCGGGGCCGAAGAGAATCAAGCTCAGGGCCGCCAGATTGAGGACCGTCGACGCCGTCACCCAGAAATGGCGGTACTTCATGAAGCGGAAGTGCGTGTCGTGGAAGATTCGCAGCATGTCCGACTCCAACTCAGACCGACAGCGTAGTCGCCGCAGTGCGGCGCGTGAGAATCGACAGGAAGAGCGTCTTCGACACGAACACCGCCGTGAACATGGAGACCGTCAGACCAATGGTGAGGGTCACGGCAAACCCCTTGATTGGGCCGGTGCCGAACTGGAAGAGGAAGAGTGCCGAGATGATGGTGGTCAGGTTGGAGTCGATGATCGCCGAGAGGGCGCGGGAGAAGCCGAGATCCACCGCGCTGCGGACCGTCTTGCCGAGCTCGAGCTCCTCGCGGATGCGCTCGAAGATGAGCACGTTAGAGTCGACCGCCATACCGATGGTGAGGATGATGCCGGCGATGCCGGGCAGGGTCAGCGTGGCCTTGAAGGCCCCCAGCACCCCCAGCAGCAGGACCGCGTTGAGCACGAGCGCGAGGTTGGCATTGATGCCTGAGCCCTTGTAGTAGATCAGCATGAAGATCACGATCGCGGCGAGGCCCGCGAGACCGGCGCGAACGCCCCGGACGATCGAGTCGCGCCCAAGGCTGGGCCCGACGGTGCGCTCCTCGAGGTAGGTGATCGAGGCCGGCAGGGCGCCGGCGCGCAAGACCAGCGCCAGGTCCTCGGCGCCCTGGATCGAGAAGTTCCCCTCGATGATGCCGGAGTCGCTGATCACACCACGAATCACCGGCGCCGAGCGCACCTTGTTGTCGAGCACAATCGCCATCCGGTCGCCGATGTGCGCCGTGGTGTAGGCCTCGAACTTGCGGGCGCCGTCGGGGTTAAAGCCGAAGTGGACGGCGGGCTGGTTGTACTGATCCTGGGAGCGGCGGGCCGTGCGCAGGTCGCGCCCGGTCACCACCGAGGCCTTCTTGAGCAGGTAGTAGTCCCTGCCGGTGACCCGCCCCTCGAGATCCTCGACATCGCCGGAGATCACCTCGGAGTCCTCGGGAATCACACCGTTGCTGGTGGCCAGCAGCGCCTCCTCGGAGGGTGCCTCCCGCACCACCGGCTTGATCTCGAGAAAAGCGGTCGCGCGAATCAGCTCCTTCACGCGGACGGGATCGTCGACGCCCGGCAACTGGACGACGATGCGGTCGCCTTCGATCCCCTGGCGCTGGATCACCGGCTCGGCGACGCCGAACTGGTCGATGCGGTTGCGGATCGTCTCCAACCCCTGGCGCACCGCCATGTCCTTGACCGAGCGCACCACCTCGGGACGCAGCGTGGCGGTGATCACGACTCCGCGCGAGACCGCGAAGTCAGGCAGCCGGTCCTCGAGCGCCTTGTCGAGCACCTTCGGATTGGTGGCAGGCGCGGCCTTGAAGATGAAGCCGCTGTTGCTCTCGAGGCGGCGCATGTCGGTGGGTGGGAACCCCTTCTCGGTCAGCTCGCCACGGAGTCGCTCCATGGCGTCGTCGACCTCGGCGCGCACCGCATCCGCGGTGTTCACCTGCAGCACCAGGTGGACGCCGCCCTTGAGGTCGAGGCCGAGATGGATCTTTTTCAGCGGGAACATGAAGTAGACAGCCGCCGCGGTCACGACGCCGATCAGCAGCCAACGCCACATCAGCTTGCGCTGCATCGTTCCTCCCTACTTGGGCTCAGTCGGGTTCAGGTCCGCGGTGCCGGCATCCTTGGCCTGACCGGCTACCGCCGAGCGCGCCACCTGCAGCTTGACGTTCTCCGCGACCCGCAGATTGACGACGTCGCCCTCGACGCTGACGACAGTGCCGAAGATGCCGCCGCTGGTGACGACGCGGTCGCCCTTGGTCAACTGGGTGAGCATCTGCTGGTGCTTCTTCTGCCGCCGCTTCATCGGCAAGATCAGGAGCAGATAGAAGATCACGAAGATCACGAGGAGCGGCAAGAGGGCGCCAAAAGTACCCAGAATGCCGGGTTGTTGTTGCATGGTCTCTCCTTTGTCTCGGGGGGCCGGTCGCCCCCCCACCACCTTCCGCGGGGGGCGCCGCGCCACTCCCCCAACCACCCGGCGCTCCAGCCCCCCGCACCCCCACGCTCGCGAGGCCAAGCCTCGCTCGCTCACTCCGCGACCTCGCCCCCCGCGCGCAGGCGCGCGTCCCCGTCGCGGCGCCGGCTAGGCCGGACGCCGCTTCCCTCTCGCCTCCTTCACCCCCGCGAAAACCAGGCTCAGGCGCAACGCGTTCACTTCTCCAAGAACGGCCAGTTACTCCTCCGCGGGCTCCGTCACAGCGTGCAACTCCTGGCGGACCGCGGAAAAGCGGCCGGCCATGATAGCCCAGCGCACCCGCCGCATCAAGGAGAGGTAGAAGTGGAGATTGTGAACGGTCGCCAGGGTGACCACCGCCGCCTCGCGAGCGAGGTAGAGATGGCGCAGATAGGCGAGCGAGCAGGTCCGGCAGGTGGCACAGTCGCAGGCCGGGTCCGGCGCCTGCTCAGCGAGCCGCCAGCGCGCATGCTTCAGCACCACCGGGCCGCGCGAGGTGTGGAGCAGGCCATTGCGCGCATTGCGGGTCGGCATCACGCAGTCGAACAGATCGACCCCGGCGGCGACGCCGGCGACGAGGTCGGCCGGGGTGCCAGCGCCCATCAGGTAGCGCGGGCGCCCGGACGGCAGCATGGGGGCGCAGGCCGCGACCGCCTCGTGCATCTCCTCGGGCTCCTCGCCGACCGAAAAGCCGCCGAGCGCGTGGCCGTCGAAGCCGAGTGACGCGATCTCCTCGGCCGAGCGGCAACGCAGCTCGTGGTCGAGCCCGCCCTGCACGATCCCGAACAGCAGCGTTTGCGGATTGGCCGGCAGTGCGGCCCGGCAGCGCGCCGCCCAGGCCGAGGTGAGCGCGATCGCCTGCTCGAGCTCTTCCCGCCTCGCCGGCAGGGCCGGGCACACGTCGAGCGCCATCGCGATGTCGACCCCGAGACGCCGCTGGGCCTCGACGCAGGATTCGGGCGTCAGCCGCAGTTCCTCCCCATCGATGTGCGAGCGAAACGTGACGCCGCCGGCATCCAGACGGCGCCGGGCAGCGAGTGAGAACACTTGAAAGCCGCCGGAGTCGGTGAGGATCGGCCCCCGCCAGGCCATGAATCGGTGAAGCCCGCCCAGCGCTTCGACCACCTCCAGGCCGGGACGCAGCAGGAGATGGTAGGTGTTGGCCAGCACCAGCTCGGGCGCGAGCCGCTCGAGCTCCCAGGGCGCTAGACCCTTGACGCTTCCGGCAGTGCCCACCGGGGCAAAGGCCGGCGTGCGGATCACGCCATGCGCGGTGACCAGCTCCCCCGCCCTGGCACCGCTCGCCGCATCCCGCGCCACGACCCAGAAAGATCCGGGGTCCGGGGTCCGGGGTCCGGGGTCCGGAATGCAAAGACGGGGGTCCGGGGTCCGGGGTCCGGGGTCCGGAATG
>JAZDGE010000173.1:0-2386 GCA_043807175.1 Acidobacteriota bacterium | reverse complement strand
GCGGGGGACGGGGGCGCGGGCTTGCGGCGTGGGGGGTGGGGGAGACTCTTGACTGTCGACTGTCAACGCGAGGCTTCGCCTCGTCAGTTTGAGGCGAAGCCTCGCTAGGAGCCCGCATCTGCGCGATGAGTTAACATAGGGGCGGCGAGAAGAGTGCTGATGGCGAGCCAGCGAACCTACTATGACGTTCTTGGTCTGGAGCCGGGTGCTCCTCCAGACGAGGTCCGCGCCGCCTTCCGGCGGCTCGCCCGCGAACGCCACCCCGACCGTTTCCGCGGCGCCGAGCGCGCCAACGCCGAGGTGGAGTTCCAGCAGATCACCGAGGCCTACAATGTCCTCGCCGACGACGCCCGGCGCTCGCGCTATGACCAGCAGCTCGCGAGCCCATCCCGCCAGCCTCCGACCAGTCCCAGAGATGTCGCGCGCGCGCTGGTGGGCAAGGCCGTCGGCCTGCTCAAGCTAGGCGAGAACGCCAAGGCCGGCGAGCTTCTTGGTCAGGCGGTGGCCCATGATCCGCAAAACGCCCGAGGGCGCCATCTCTACGGCATGTTTCTCGCTCATCAGGGCGGTCGCCTGGAGGAGGGCCTGCGGCAGATCGAGCAGGCGGCAAGGCTCAACCCCTTGAATCTACGGGTGCTGCTCGACGCCTCACGGCTCTTCGCGATGGCCAGGATGTTCGCCAGGTCATCGCGGTACGCCCAGATGGCGGCCGAGCTGTCGCCCGGGGATCCAGCGGTGGAGTCCTGGCTGCGACAGCTCGAAGACGTGGCGGGGCGCCCGGACAGCGCCCCCCTCCGAGGCGCCACAGGAGGCGGGAAACCGTGAAGTTCGAGTCATTCGGGCTTTCCGACCGCGGTTTGCGGCGTCATCACAACGAGGACGCCTTTCTGCTCCGTGACGATCTCGGCCTGGTCGTGGTCGCGGATGGCATGGGCGGCCATGCCGCTGGCGAGGTGGCAGCCGGGATCGCCGTGAGCGAGGTCGAGTGCGTCATCGAGGCGAATCGGGGGCTGCGCGAAGAAACATGGCCCGCCGAATGGGACGTCCGCCTCTCGTTCAACGCCAATTGCCTCGGCCGAGCCATCACCTCCGCGCACCGGCGAGTGACCGGCGCAGTCGAGGGCAACCTCGGCCTGCGAGGCATGGGCGCCACCGTCGTGGCAGCTCTTTTCGACGGGGAGCAGGAGCGGCTCACCGTCGCGCATGTCGGCGACAGCCGGGCATATCTCTTGCGCGGCGGCGAATTCGACCTTCTCACCTCCGATCATTCCTGGGTGCACGAGCAGGTGGTCGCGGGCCTTCTTACCGAGGACGCGGCGCGCAACCACCCCTTGAAGAACGTGGTCACGAGAGCGCTCGGCGGCGCCCAGGAACCGCTCGTCGATATCCTGGAGGTCTCGATCGCCACTGGCGATCTGGTGTTGCTGTGCTCGGACGGCCTGAACACCATGCTCGAGGATGGCGAGGTCGCCGGCGTCATCGGGCGCTTCCCGGACATCAAGCTCGCGGCCCGCGAGCTCGTCGCCGAGGCCAACCGCCGAGGCGGCCTGGACAACATCACAGTTGCGCTGGTGCGCAGCCGCGCTTGACGCTCATGCGGCAGCACAGTATGGTGGCGACATGAGTGCGCGCCTACGTGTCGCGATCATTCTCTCCTGCCTCCTGCTCGCGAGCCCCGGCCTTTCCTCCGTGGCCCAGCGGCAGGCGCCAGCACCCCGCCAGCGGGTTGGCTTCCTGTCCGACGGCAGCGCCGGTGCTGCTGCCAGCCTGAAGGCATGCCGGCAGGCCGTCGACACGCTTGCTGACAGGGGCTGGGAGCTTGGGCCGGCGCTGGTGAGAATCCAGATCGAGCCCAACGATGCCACCCGGCTGCCCGCGACCCTCGCCCTGCGCGCGACTGATTCTCCCGAGGAAAACGCCTTCCTCCTCATCCTGAGCCTGGTGAAAAGCGCGCTTGTCAGGGCTGGTGACGGAGTGCCAGCGGACCTCTTCGCAGCCATGGTCGCGGCTCACCTTTCGCCGGCGGGAACGCCGAGTCGAGACGAGTGGGAGGAGACGTGGCTGAACCGCCTGGCGGGCGGCGATATTCTGACCACGGCCAGTCCCGAGCTGCTGTGGCGAACCGGCGCGGACAATGCAATCCGCGACGCGGCCGGCAGGGACCGCTGGCCCGCCTCGGCACTGGAAGCGCTGCGGCGCGCTGGTCTCGACGAGCCGGCAAAAGCGGCCGGCGAGGTGGCCCTTGCCGGGCTACTGGAGCCGGAGCTGCTCGGTTTTGGCGCGCGCGCGGTTGCACCCAATGCCGTGGCCGTGAGCGGTGAGAGCGCCGACGTCTGGCTCGGAAGACCGGGTCTGCGCGTGCTTTCGCTTGTCCACCCCAGCTCGG
>JAZDGE010000172.1:0-7462 GCA_043807175.1 Acidobacteriota bacterium | reverse complement strand
CGAGGCCGCGGAGGCCGGGCACACGGCGGGTTGGTGGGAGGGTCTGCTCGGCTGGGCCCAGCCCCATGTTCACGCCTGGGAGCTCGCCTCCGAGCTCGTGGTGTGTGACCGGCCGGCGGTCGAGGCTGAGATCGAGCGTGTACTGGCTGCGCTGGGGCGCGCGCGGGAGGCACTGGCGCGTGAGCTGGCGCCGCTTCCACCCCCGGCGGCCTGGCTTGCCGGCGTGGAGACCTGCCGCGCCGGCCTGGCGACCGGCGACCGCATCGACGAGCTGGCGCTGGAAGATGGCACGCCCTGGGTGAAGGTGGCTACGGCGCCGACGCCGGCCCTGGCGGCCCGGCCCCTGGCGCTCGTCGAGGAGCTCCGCCGTGGCCATGCCGGGGCGCTCTCGCAGGCGCTGGTGGCGGCGTCGGCGGGGGAGACGCAGCGGCTGCTCCATCTCGTACGGGAGGTCGATCTCCCGGTCTGCCCGGGCTGGCCGGAGGCAGGCGGAATCGGCATCGTCGCCGGCGAGCTGCCGCGCGGCTTCTGCTGGCCCGAGGCTCGCTTTGTCCTCTACGGTCGCGGCGATGTCACGCACCTGCCACCCCCCGCGCGATCCCGCCGCACGCTCGCGCGTGTGCTCGCCGAGATGCGCGATCTCAAGGTGGGCGATCTCGTCGTCCATGCCGACCATGGCGTGGGCCGCTTCGCCGGCTTTCGCGCCCTCACCCTGGAGGGAGCAAGCCATGAGTGCGTGGAACTGGAGTACGCCGGCGGCGGCAAGCTGCTGGTTCCGCTCGAACGCGCCGACCTGCTCGAGAAGCACAGCGGCGCGGAGGGCGGTCCGCCTCATCTCGACCGCCTGGGCGGCGTCACCTGGGCACGCACCAAGGTGAAGGTCAAGCGCGCGCTCAAGGATCTCGCCGAGGAGCTGCTCAAGGTTCAGGCGCAGCGCGAGGTCGCCCCGGGTTTCGGCTTCTCCCGTGACGGGCCCTGGCAAAAGGAGTTCGAGGCCTCCTTCGAGTACGAGCTGACGAGCGACCAGGAGCAGGCGATTGCCGAGGTCAAGCGCGACATGGAGTCGCCGCGGCCGATGGGCCGCCTGCTGGTGGGCGATGTCGGCTACGGCAAGACCGAGGTCGCGATGCGCGCCGCTTTCAAGGCGATCATGGATGGCAAGCAGGTGAGCCTGCTGGCCCCAACCACGATTCTGGCGGAGCAACACTATCGTACGTTCGGGCGCCGCTTTGCCGGCTTTCCGGTGGAGATCCGCTGGCTCTCGCGCTTCCTCCCCGCCGCCGAGCGCAACGAGGTGGTGAAGGGGCTGGCCGCTGGCGTTGTCGACGTCGTGATTGGCACCCACCGCTTGCTTGGCCGCGATGTGGCGTTTCGCGACCTCGGCCTGGTCATCGTCGACGAGGAGCAGCGTTTCGGCGTGGCGCAGAAGGAGAAGCTCAAGGCGGTGAAGAGCTCGGTCGACGTGGTGGCGCTCTCCGCCACCCCGATCCCCCGCACGCTGAACCTCGGCTTGCTGGGCCTGCGCGACGTCTCGATCATCGAGACGCCGCCCCGCGACCGCCTGGCGGTGCAGACCCATGTGCTGCCGTTTCGCCGCGAGGCGGTGCGCGAGGCCGTCCTCACCGAGCTCGCCCGCGGCGGCCAGGTGTTCTTCGTCCACAACCGGGTCGCGTCGATCGGCGCAATCGCCCGCCTCCTGCACGAGATCGTGCCCGAAGCGCGGATCGTCACCGCGCACGGGCAAATGGACGAGCGGGCGCTTGAAAAAGCCATGGACGCCTTCCTCGACGCCCGCGCCGACGTGCTCCTCGCCACCTCGATTATCGAGAACGGTCTCGATATCTCCAACGCCAACACTCTCATCGTCAACCGCGCCGACCGCTTCGGTCTCGCCCAGCTTTATCAACTGCGCGGCCGCGTCGGGCGCTCCGACCGGCTCGCCTTCGCCTACCTCCTGGTCCCGCCCGAGCGCGGCCTCTCCGAGGAAGCGCGGCAGCGCCTCGCGGCGATCATGGAGTTCGCCGACCTCGGCGCCGGCTTCCGCATCGCCGCCCGCGACCTCGAGATTCGCGGCGCCGGCAGCCTGCTCGGCGCCGAGCAGCATGGCCACCTGCGGGCGGTCGGCTACCAGACCTACTGCCGCCTACTCGAGGAGGCGGTGCACGAGCTTCGCGGCGAGGTGGCGCCGCCGCCGCCCGCCGCCGTCGAGCTCCACCTCGGTCTCGACCTACGCCTGCCGGAGAGATTCATCGCCGAGGAGACGCTGCGCCTGGTGGTCTATCGCAATGTCGCCGCCGCCCGCACCGACGCCGACCTCGACCGCCTCGCGGAGGAGCTCGCCGACCGCTTCGGCCCACCTCCGCCCCAGCTCGCCAACCTCCTCCTCCATCAGCAACTGCGCCGGCGCGCCGAGGACCTCGGCCTGCTACGGGTCAGGCGCACCGCCATCGCCTACGAGCTCGCCTTCGACCCCAGCCGCCCCCAGGCCCACCCCACCGCCATGCGCCTGCTCGAGGCCGTCCCGCAGGCTTCGGCAACGCCCGCCGGCGTGCTCCGCCTGCCGCTACTCGACCGCGACCCCGCCGCCGCCGCCCGCCAGCTCGTAGCCCTGCTGCCGCCCGGCCCGGAGTAGCCGCTTCGGCCCCGGACCGGCTTACCGCAGTCGCGGCACGTCCTCGGCGAGCACGGCGGCAAGCGTGGCCACGAGGTGGTCGGCGTTGGCGCGGCTGAAAACGATCGGCGGCTTGATCTTCAGCACATTGTGAGCGGGACCGTCGGTGGAGATCAGCACGCCGTGCTCCCGCATACGTTCGGCGACATAGCCGGCGACCTCCCCGGCCGGGGTGCGCAGGTCGCGTTCCAGCACCAGCTCGATGCCGATGAACAGGCCGAGGCCGCGCACGTCGCCGATGATCGGGTGCAGCCGCATCAGCTCGCGCAGGCGGCCCATCAGGTAGTCGCCGACTCCCTGAGCGTTCTCCTGCAACCGCTCACGGGCGATGACGTCGAGCACCGCGAGGCCGATCTCGCAGGACACCGGGTTGCCGCCGAAGGTGTTGAAGTACTCCATACCGTTCGCGAACGCGTCGGCGATCGCCGGCGTGGTCACCACGATGGCGAGGGGATGGCCGTTGCCGGCGGGCTTGCCCATGGTGACGATATCGGGCACCACCCCTTGCGTCTGGAACGCCCAGAAGTGCGAGCCGACGCGGCCGAATCCGGTCTGCACCTCGTCGGCGATGCACACCCCACCGGCAGCGCGCACATGGGCGAACGCCTCCGCCATGAATCCGGCAGGAAAGACGATCTGTCCGCCGCAACCCATCAGCGACTCGCAGATGAAGGCGGCCAGGCCGCGCCCCTGAGCCGCATTGGTGGCTGCGGTGCGCACGAGTGCGGCGTAGGCCGCCCCGGCGTCGGGGGAGTAGCCGCGGTGGGCGCCGCGGTAGGGGTCGGGCATCGCCACCGCGTGCACGTACGGTGGGCGCCCCTTTCCGCCTGGGCCGTCGTGCTTGTAGGGACTGACCTCGATTAGCGCCTGGGTGTGGCCGTGGTAGGCGACGTCAAGGGTGATCACGTCCGGCCGCCCGGTGGCGGTGCGCGCCAGGCGCAGCGCCAGGTCGTTGGCCTCGCTGCCGGAGTTGACGAAGAAGCACACCGAAAGGGACTCAGGCAGGGTCGCGGTGAGACGCCGCGCGTACTCGACGACGGCGTCGTGCAGATACCGCGTGTTGGTGTTGAGCACCGCCATCTGCCGCTGCCCCGCGGCGACCACATCCGGGTGGCAGTGGCCGACATGGGCGACGTTGTTGACGCAGTCGAGGTAGGCGCGGGCCTCCTCGTCGAAGAGGTAGACGCCGAGCCCGCGCAGGATCTTGAGCGGGCTGCGGTACGAGATGCTCAGGTTCCGGCCGAGGCGCTGGCGGCGCGCGGCCAGGGTCTGCTCCTTGCTGCGAGAAGGAACCGCCAGCCGATCGGCCGGGACACCCAGGAGCATGCCGGGGTCGGGCGAGAGAGCGAGGAACAGGGCGCGCCGGCTCGGTGCCGCGACCCCGGGAAAATCGAGGTGGAGGTCGAGCGGGTCGACAATGATCTGCAGGTGCAGGTGCGGCGGCCAGTCGCCGTTGACCGATGGCGCGCCCACCGAGGCGATGTGCTCGCCTGCCGCAACCGGCATGCCGATACGCTTGCCGGCGAGCGACTCGCGGCTCAGGTGGCCGTAGAGCGTGTAGAACGGCGTGCTCTCGCCGGCCTCGTGACGCAGCATGATGACCGGCCCATAGTCATGGCGGGTCGCGCTGTCGGCGCAGGCGTGCACGACGCCGTCGAGCGGCGCGTGGATCGGAGTCCCCGGCGGCAGGAAGACGTCGAGCCCGAGGTGCACCGTGCGGCGCTCGCCGGTCGGGCTGTCGCCGGTGGCAAACTGGGCGCCGGAGTAGATCGCCCGCACCTCGCCGTAGCCGCCAGCGCCAACTCGCGCCCCGGCGCCAGCGATCGCCGCGAAGATCGCATGGCTCGCCGCCGCCGTATCGTCACTGGCAAGCAGCTCCGGGGTGAGCAGCGGGCTCGCGATCGACAGGTCGACGCGGTGGACATGAGCGGCACGAAGCTCTGCGCCAAGCACCGGCGCGAGCCGGTCCGCGTGCTCCTGGAGCCAGCGGACAACGCGCCCGGCTGGCGGGCACGGCGGCAGGCCGCAGGCGAGGCGGAGCGCGTAGTGCGCCAGGCGCGGGTGGATCCCGGCGAGCCGCTCGAGCGCCTGCCAGGCAGGCCCTTCGCTGACCGACAAGTACTCGTTGCCTGGCTGCAGCCGCCGCTGGTGCGCGGCGTGGCAGACGCTCAACGAGAGTCGCATGCAGACGAGGTCCCAGACGACCGCCACCTCGGCCTCATCGAGGGGGTTGGCGGCGTGGTAGCCACGCACCACCTCGGCGACGGCGGCGAGCGGGTCCGGCTTGTCGAGCAGGGCATAGGCGGCGGTGATCGCGGGCTCGGCCACGATCACGCCGTACACCATATCGCCGAGGTCCAGCAGGCCGACGACCTGCTGGTTGCGCTGCAGGAGATCATCCCCGCCGCCGGCGAGCAGGTTGTGGTCGTTGCCGTCGTTGTGGATCACCGCGCGGCGCAGGGTAGACAGTTGCGGCAATGTCGCCGCCTCGAAGCGCTGTAGGAGACGCTCGACGAGGGCCCTGCGCTCATCACCGGCGATCTCATTGAGAAGCGGGCGAATCACCGCCGAGGCTCGCGCCACGTCCCAGTGGAACTCGCGGTGGACCGCGGCGTGGTCGAAGCCGGCCAGCGCGCGATCGAGTGAACCCATGAAGCGCCCGAGATCGCGCAGCAGCCCGGGCGTGTGCGGGCTCACGGTCGCAACCGGCACGCCGGGAAGCCAGGTGAATAGGCGCACCAGGTGGCTGCGGGCGCCGGCGCCCTGCACCGACTCGACCGCGCGTCCCTCACGGCTCATGACGACCCGCGGGCAGAGCACGCGCTCGCCGTGGGAAGCAACATGTTCGAGCGCGCCGGCCTGGGCGTCGAGCATCGCCGCGGACTCGCACGCGTTGGCGATCTTCAGCACGTACTGCGCGCCGGCGCCGGAGTCGATACGGAAGTTCTGGTCGCGCTCGCTTGGCAGCTCATGTGCCGAGCCGTCAACCGCGAACAGCCGCCGCGCGATCTGGGCGGCCTCGGCCACGCTGAACTTGGGTGCGTGCTGCACGATCGACATCGGTTCACCTCGTCATACTGCCGCTGCCGCGCCAGGCGGCCCGGCGAACCACCGCCGCGGCATGCTACTTCGAAAGGGTGGTCTTGGCCCCTTGATTCTCGGGCCGTTCACCGCTCTAGGTCTGGAGCTGAAGGTCCCCCATGACATACTCGATGACATCCCGCGCCGAGTAGCTCTCGCCCCAGCCCCGCACCAGCTCTCGCAGTTGGTTGAAGCAGTCGCCCACGGTGAGGAGAGGTTTTTCGGGGTAGCCGCCGAGCTGCTCGCGGCCCAGACCGATGTTCGCCAGCAGGCCGTTGCACAGGCACTTGCGCCCTTCGAGCTCCGCCTCTGCTCCGCCCTTGGCCAGCCACGCGGCCTCGGGCTCCGCCGGGCAGCGGTAACCGACGCTGCCGTCCTCCTTCTTGTAGAGCCGGCGCAGGAAGCCTAGATTGCAGGTGCGCGGGCGAGCGAGGTACTCCCCCAGCTCTGACAGCGTCCCCTCGAGGCTGAGGACTTTGAAGGGAAAGCCGGTCGGAGAGGCCTTGGCATCGGTGAGCACCCGGCCAATTCCTTCGGCGACCTTTCTCAGCGCCGCTTCTTTGAGCGAGCGCAGCAGGCCCGATTCCCGGCAGAATGCGAACGCCGTTCCCACCTGCACCCCCGCTGCACCGCGGCTGAGCGCCTCCTTGAGCTTGCCAGCGAGGCCATACCCGCCGGCGAGGTAGAACGGCACGCCGAGCGCGGCGATCTTCGCCAGATCGACCTCGTCCTTGGGGCCGTAGACCGGCTCTGCGGCGGCGCCGAGAATCATGCCCCCCCGAGGCGGCGCGTTGTGTCCGCCCGCCGTCGGGCCCTCGATGACGAGGCCGTCGACGCGGCCGGTGGCCTTCTTCACCATCGCGATGGCGAGGACGTTGGACGAGATGATCGGCAAGAAGCTGGGACGCTCAAGCTCCCTCGGCGCGCCGCGCAGCAGCGTCCGGGGCGACAAGCAGGCGCGGAAGTCATCGCCGGCGGCCGCGCCCTCGACATGGAGCGTCATGCTGACATCTTCGTTTCTGCTGAGCGCATCGAGGATCGCCGGCGTCTCGCGCGGGATCCCCGCGCCCATGATGACGACATCGACACCGGCCAACATCGCGCCGTAGAGGCTCGCCAGCGTCGGCAGCTCGATCTTGGTCAGCAGGTTGATGCCGACGGCGCCGTCGTGCCCCTCCTTGGCGAGAAACACCTCCACGAAGTTGGCGGCGATGGTCTCCTGGACTAGCTCGTTGGGATCGCGGAGGCGGTGCACCTTCGGGAACACCGCGAGCGCCCGATCAAGGGCTGTCGCGGCGAAATACTTGGCGACGATGCGCGCGCCGACATCCGGATCCGGGAACGCCGCGAGCGCGCGGCGAACATGCCCGCCCTCGTCGCCCGCCCGCAGGCGAGCCGCCATGATGGCCTCGGCCCCGGTGCCGGAAACGACCCCGAGCTCACCCTCCACCGAGACCGCCCGGGCCAGCACCCAGTTGGAGACACCAGCACCCAGGCCACCCTGAATGATCGCCGGCAGTCGCAACACGCCCCCCTTCAGGAGTCCCGGCTCGCCACGTAGGTTGTTCTCGGCCAGTGGTTTCGAGAGAACCGGCGCGCGAGCTCCTGATTTCCAGTCTATCAGACCGGCCGAGCGACGGGCTGGCCCCCGCTGCTGCGTGGCGCCCGGTTGGCAAGCACGAACGCCCTCGATTTCACGCCGGTGGATGC
>JAZDGE010000171.1:0-2264 GCA_043807175.1 Acidobacteriota bacterium | reverse complement strand
CGCCGCCGGGGCGAGAATGACGGCGGGCAACCGCTGGCTGCGCCAGCCCGGCCGGATCGCGCTGATGCTGCCCGCCGCCGAGCTGCAGCTCTTTGCCGACACAGTGGTGGGCGAGCTGGCGCTGGCGGGGGCGGGGCCCGCGATCATCGCCGAGACCCTCCACCACAACCGTCTCGATGGGCTCGCCGGCCGCGCGCCCTGGACGCTCTCGCGCGGCGAGCGCCAACGCCTGCTCCATGCCGCGCTCGATGTCATCGAGCCCTCGGTCATGATTCTGGACGAGCCAGGTCAGGGCCTTGACCCTGAGGATCTAGCCGACCTCGGCGCCACGATCCGCGCGCGCGCCGAGCTCGGGCGTGCCTATCTCATCGCCACCCACCGGCACGAGCTGGCGGCGCTCGCTCATCGCCACCTGCGCATCGCCGGCGGCCGGGTGGAGGAGGTCGAGAGAGCCTCATGAGGGACGCCCGCCCGTGGACCTATGCGGCCCTTTTCGGCAGCCTCTGGGCGGCGGCAGAGATTGTGGTGGGGACGCTGCTCTCGGTCGCGCACGTGCCGATGTTCGGGACCCTGATGGCGAGCGTCGGGGTGGTCTGCATGGTCACGGCGCGCCGTCTCCAGCCGGCGCCGGGCGCTACCCTCGTCATGGGGCTGGTGGTGGCCTTTCTCAAGGTGTTCTTTGCCGGCGGGCTGGCGCTCGGGGCAGTGGTCGGCATCCTCTCCCAGGCGCTCCTGGTCGAGCTGGCGATGTGCCTCACCGGGAGCCGGGCGCCAGGCGCCATTATCGGGGGAGCGCTGGCACTTCCAACCGCCCATGTCCAGCGCTTTCTGGTCGCCTGGCTGGTTACCGGCTCGGATACGGTCGCCGCCTTCGACCGGGCGCTGCAAGGCCTGGGCGCAAGCTTCGGCGTCAAGGGATCGGCGACGCTTGCGCTGCTCGCCTATCTCGTCGCTTTCAACATGGTCCTCGGCGTGCTCATTGGCGCCTTCGCCTGGCGCGTCGCCGGGCGAGTTCGCGGCCGCTTGCGGGGGCGTGCGTGAGTCTGGCAGGAGCCGGGCTGGCCGTGATCGCCGTGCTGCTGGCGTTCGCACCCCTGCCTGCGGCGCCGCTGGTGGCCCTGCTGGCCGCCACGGCGGCGGCGCTCCTCCTCGATCCGGCGGTGCTGCGCAGCCGCAGGAACCTGCGTTTTCTCGCCCTGGCGCTGGTCTTCGCCACCATCACCGGGGCTCTTGTCGGCTCCTCGGGTGGCGCGAGCAAGGGCGTCGCCAAGGGGGTCGCGGTGTTTGGGCGCACCGCGGTGCTCGTGCTCCTGACCGCCCTTGCCTCGCGCAAGATCGACGCCGAGAGCCTGCTGGCGCTCGCGGCGCACCTGCGCCTGCGCCGGCTGGGCCTGGCGCTCTCCCTCGCCCTCAATTCCCTGCCCCACCTCGGCGAGGCCTGCCGCGAGGCGTGGATCGCTCTCGCCGTGCGCCGCTTCCGCTCGCGGCCCCGCCTCGTTGACCTGCCGCGCCTGGCCGAGACGCTGCTCGCCCACACCGCCAGGGTCGCCGACGAGGCCGCCGAGGCTGCGGCCCTGCGCGGCCATGCGGCCTTCAGCTCGCCTTCGTTGAGCGTGCCCGCCGCTCCCCTCCTCGTCGTCGTCACCGGCCGGGCGCAAAGCGGCAAGACCTCGACCCTGCGCGCCGCAATCGAAACCCTCCGCGAGCGAGGTATCCAGGTGGCCGGCTTTCTCCAGTTGCCGTTGATCGAGGATTCCAGCCGTGTCGGCTTCATCGTCCACGATGTCTGCACCGGCGAGGAGCGCCGACTCGCGATTCGCGCCGCCCCGGGCGCCGGCCAGCACGGCACGAGCTTCCACTTCGCCGCGGCGGGCTTCGAGCTGGCGGGCCAGGCTCTGAGCCGCGCCCGTGATGGCTGGGTGGTGGTGGCTGATGAGATCGGTCCGGTCGAGCTGCGCGGCGGCGGGCACCTGCCCGCTCTGCGCCGGGCACTCGTCCGCACGAGGCCGCTTGCAGTTCTGCTCGGGGTGCGCCGCCAGCTCGTCTCCGTTTTTCTTGGACGGCTCGCGCCGGCGTCGGCGGTGGTGGTCGACGTGGGCGAGACTTCCGAACCGCTCGGCGCCTTGCTGGCCGCGCTGGCGCCGGTCCTCCCCAGCCAGCCGGAGCCGGACCTGTCGAGCGCACCCCGGGAGCGGGCGTGAACGGGACTGCCCGGCGTGAGGTTTGGCTGCGGCTCACGTTGAGCCCGGCGCTGCTGGCGGCGG
>JAZDGE010000170.1:0-2352 GCA_043807175.1 Acidobacteriota bacterium | reverse complement strand
GGATCGAAGCCCACCTTGACGATGAGCGGCCTGCCTTCGCGCGCGGCCAGGGTCAGCCGCACCTCCAGATCCTCGGCGCGCACAACATCGACGCAGCCTTTCAGCAACAGCTCAAGCTGCTCTTTAACTGGCCTTGCTGCGTCCATCCGACCCCCATTCAACCCGGAAACCCCAGTTGGCTTCTGCTGCGAGGGCGGATTTTGCCGCGCTGGCGGGCGTACTCGGGGTTCGCAGGGTGCCGCCGGACGCTTCGAGTACGGCTCCCCTGCTCACCCCTACGTGCGCCCGCCATCATCGGCATCTCCGCCCTCTCGCGACGAACCCAACTGAGGTTTCCGGGTTCAAACCGGCCCCGTCTTGCGGGGCGAGGGGGATTTTCGCACAGGCGGCGTCACAACCAGCGGCGCCGGTCCTTCGCCCAGGCGGAGAAGCTGCCGCCAGGCCGGAAGGGCGGCGAGGACCTGACTCACCTCGGCGGCGGAGACAGCAAGCAGCGCTTCGGCCTCCGGCAGGCCGGCGAGAAAGGTGCGGGCGGCGCGGCGTGCGGTCGCGCGGAGGAGGCCCCCGTAGAGGCGCAGGACAAGGTTGTGCACCGCTCCTGCCACCTCCTCGGGGCGGGCAGGTAGCCGCGCCCTGTCCCACTGCGCCGCCAGCCGCGCGTCAAGGGCGGGCACATGCGCCTCGCCGGCGCCCTTCACGGCCAGCATCGGCCCTTCGGCGGCGGCGAGCGGAAAGGCCATGAGCTCGGTCGTTGACCCGAACCGGGCCGAGAGCACCTCGCGCGCGACCCAGCCGGCCGCAGTCGGGGGAAGATCGGCCAGGCCGGTGAGCTGTGGGGTGCCGGCGCCAGCCGTCCAAAGCAGTTGGACGCTCGGACGCACCGCCCCCGAGCGCAAGCCACCGCCTGGAATCGCGCCGAGAAACTTGCGCGCAGCGTCGACGCCCTCCTCGATCTCGGGAGGGAGCGCAAGCGCGACCGACATGGCCTCGGCGGTCGGGGCGGCGGCGAGCCCGAGCGCCTGCGAGATCGGCGAGGGCTCGGCCGGTGGTGGCGGGGTGGCGAGCGCGGTGCCGAGGACCTCGAGCAGCTCGGCAACCTCGTCAGACGGCGCCGCGACGGCCAGGGTCACCACGCCGCCGAGCTCGGCGATCTCGCTGCTCCAGCCCCGGCGAGAGGTAAGCGTGGCGAGTGCGGCTGTGACCCCCCGGGCGGCCAGCAGATCCAGCCCGCCGAAGGCGATCGCGACGGTGAAGAGATCGTCGGGAAGCCACTGCCAGGAGAGCAGCAGGCCATTTTCGAGCGCTTCGGGCGCTTCCCCGACCGCCCGGCGCTCGGAGATCCACAGGGTCGCAAAGCCGGCATGTCCGGCGAGAACCTCGTGCGAGAGTGCCGACAAATCCGCCGCGCCGGAGGTCGCGACCACGAGCCCGCGCGCCGCCTGGCCACCCACCGCGAGGCGCTCGGCCAGGGCGGCGGCAAGCGCGCGCGGGCTGGCCGCCAGGCCGGCGCTCTGACGCCTGAGCACGAGCTCAATTCGCGCCAGCTCGGCATCATCAGGGCGTTCGCTCGCGAGGCGCTGCAGCTCCTGGCGCAAGCGCTCGAGCTGCGCCCGCGGGTGGTCAGCCTCACTCGCCACCCGAAAGACCAGACGGCTGCATCGCGGGTCGCTGTCGAGCTCGACCCGGGCCCCGGCATGGCTGGCGCCGAGCCTTCCCTCGAGCCAGAGGGCGAGCGCCGGCAGTTGGGCAAAGCGCTGATCCTCCGGCGGGGGGGCGGTCACCACGAGATCGACGCGCTCAGGAAGCCCTCGCCGAGCCTCGATCCCACCGTCAGCGAGCACGCAGGCATGCGGGGCCAGTGGCACATGGGCCACACCCTCCAGGAGCTTGAGCGCGGACTCGAGCTCGCGAGCGGGCGCCGGGCCGAGGGCCACGACCGCGGTGCAGCCAGAAGCCAGCAACGGCGCCAGATCGGCAAGGGCCACGGTCGCAAGTGCCGCCGGCACCTCGAGCGCCCACAGCTCGCCGCCGCGCCGGGGTTTGCGGGCCAGCGGCCAGCCCGCCACCGACTCGGGAAAGGCAGCGCCGGGTGGCATGAACGCGACCAGGTGCTCGAGGTCCCCGCCCGCAATCTCGACCACCGCCACCGGCAGGCCAGCGCCCGTCAGCCACTCGCTGGCAGCCTGCGCCCCGGCATCGCGGGTGCAAATCGCGGCGGCCGCCAGGAGGAGTGCGCAGATCAGATGTCCCCATCGGGCGCCGAAGCAGCCGCCATTCAGAAAGCGACGCGTCCGCTGCCGGGGATTCGGGCCGTCTCGAGCGCCGGCGCCGAACGGCGCCGGCCTCCAGGGT
>JAZDGE010000169.1:0-2470 GCA_043807175.1 Acidobacteriota bacterium | reverse complement strand
TGGAAGGGGGTGCAGAGGCAGGAGCCCAAGCACCCCGAGGCAGGGATCGCGCTGCGGCGCCTCTACCGCAAGGCGGAGAAGCACCTGCGCAAGAGCCTGGAGATCGACCCCCGCAACCGGCGGGCGCTCGAGTACCTGACCTGGCTGCTGTCGGCCCAGAACCGCTACGACGACCTGGCGGCGCTCTACACCGAGCGGGTGCAGCATGCGGCCAACCGCGAGGAGCGGGCCCAGGCCTACCTGGCCGCCGCCGGCTTCCTGCACACCCGCCCCGACAAGCGGCAGCTGGCGCTCGAGTACTACGAGAAGGTGCTGGGCGTCGATCCGGGCAACGAGCGGGCGCTCTCCTGTCTGGTCGATGCGCACACCGCGGACGAGAACTGGGCGGCGCTGATCCGTGCCTACGAGAACGCGCTGCGCTCGCGGCCGCGCGGCGACTCCGAGCTCGGCATGTACCTGCAGATCGGGATGCTGCAGTGGCGCAAGCTGGGCGATCTCGATGCCGCCGAGGAGTACTTCCGCCGGGTGCGCAAGATCGAGCCGGCGAACCCGGCGATGCTCGACTTCTACCGCGACTACCACGGCCAGCGGGGAGAGCCGCAGAAGCTGCTGCTGGTGCTCTCGCAGGCGCAGAAGCTGGAGGCCGACGCCGGCCGCAAGCTGGCCCTGGGGGTCGAGATCGCGCGCCTGGCCGAGGGAGAGCCGACGGCGCTCGAGAAGGCGATCGACGCCTGGAAGGGGGTGCAGAGGCAGGAGCCCAAGCACCCCGAGGCAGGGATCGCGCTGCGGCGCCTCTACCGCAAGGCGGAGAAGTGGAACGCGCTGCTCGAGGCGCTCAAGGACGATATCGAGCGGCTGCCGGCGGACCGTGTCGACGACAAGATCGCCCGCTACCTGGAGATCGTCGAGATCTACCGCGACCGCATGGGCATCCCGGTGATGGTCATCAACACCTACATGGCCATCCTGGCGCTCAACCCGACGCATCCGGGAGCGCTCGACGCGTTGGCCGCCAAGTACGAGGAGGCGGGGCGCTGGAACGACCTGATCAACATTCTCGCGCGCAAGGCGGAGAGCTGCGCGGAGAAGGTGACGCGCATCGCGCTATTGCGGCGGGTGGCCTCGCTGTGGGTCGACAAGTTCGGCAACCACGGTCAGGCGGTCAAGCCGCTGGAGGAGATCCTGGCCCTCGACGCCGCGGACGCCGAGGCGGCACCCCGGCTCAAGGACATCTACCAGCGGCGGCGCGCCTGGCGCTCGCTGCTCGAGCTCTTGCGTCGCGAGCTCGCGGCCCTGCCCAGGGAGGCGCAGCAGGCGCAGGTGGTGGAGATGGCCAAGCTGGCCGCCGAGCGCCTCGGCGACATGAAAGAGGCGATCGCCCTCTGGAACCAGGCGCTGGCCATGGCCCCCGAGCAGCGCGACGGCCAGGCGCTGGCCGCGCTGGCCTCGCTCTACGAGCGCGACCGTCGCTGGGCTGCCATGGTCGAGGTGCTGCAGCGGCAGCTTGCGATGCTGCCGGCGAGCGATATCCGCGCCCAGGTGGCCCTGCTCGAGCGCATCGGCTCCTACTATTCGGAGCGGCTGGCGGCGCCGCGCCAGGCGGCGCAGGCCTACCGCGCCATCCTCGAGCGCGAGCCCACGCACGCCAAGGCGCTGCGCGTGCTGCGCGACCTCTACGCGGTGGCCGGCGACTTCGCCGCCCTGGAGGAGCTGTTCGGTGGCATGGGCGCCTGGGAGGAGCTGGTCGAGACGCTGAACGCGGTCGCCGAGCGCTCGCCCGATCCGAAGCTCAAGCTGCAGCTCTATGCGCGCGTCGCCGAGCTCTGCCGCGAGCGGCTGCGGCAGCCGGAACGGGCGGTCAAGGCCTACGAACGGATCCTGGCCGTGGATCCGACCAACCTGGCGGCGGCCCAGGCCCTGGTGCCGATCTATCGCCAGGGGGAGAAGTGGCCGCGGCTGCTCTCGACCTACGAGATCCTGCTCGGCCATGCCGAGGGCAAGAGCGAGCAGCTGGCCCTCTATCAGGAGATCCGCAAGCTGTGCGAGGAGCGGCTGGGCAGCCGCAGCCTGGCCTTCCAGTGGTGTGCCCGCGCCTACGCGGTGGCTCCCGAGGATGGGCAACTGCGCGCCGACCTGGCGCGGCTGGCCGCTGAGGCCGACGCCTGGGAGGAGCTGGCCGAGCTCTACCACCGGCGGGTGGCGCGCATCGACAGCCAGGGCGAGACCGCGGCGGAGTGGCTGCTGCTCACCCGCGAGCTGGCCCGGACGGCCCACACCCGCCTGGGGCGAGCCGACGAGGCGCGCGCCCACTACGCTCGCCTGCTCGAGGTGGTGCCCGAGGACGGCGAGGCGCTGACCGCGCTGGAGCAGATCTTCACCCAGGGGCAGATGTGGGCCGAGCTGCTGGGCATCTATCGCCGGCGACTGCTCAGCGAGAGCGAGCCTGCGCGGCGTCTGGATCTGCTCTTCA
>JAZDGE010000168.1:0-12397 GCA_043807175.1 Acidobacteriota bacterium | reverse complement strand
CGCAACCATCGAGCAGGTCCGCGAGCCGCAGGCGCTCGGCCATGCCCGAGGCGTGCAGGCGCAGTGGCGCGACGAGCACGCACTCCACCTCCTCGCCGGAACGCTGCGTGCCCGGGTCGAGCCGGTTCAGCTTCTCGATGCGGTCCACGTCCAGCAGGACGCGGAAGAACTCGTCGATCATGCCGACATCGATGACCTGGCCGCGGATCGCGAACTCACCTGCCTCTTCCACGACCTCCGAGCGGCGATAGCCGGCCTCCACCAGGGCGGCAGCGAGCTCTCGCGGATCGAGGCGCTGGCCCTGCTCAAGCGCCGTGCAGCGAAGCCGCAGCGCCGCCGGCGCGGGCAGCGGGAAGGGCAGCACTCGCGCCGGCACCACCAGCACCTGCACCGCCGACTCGCCGAGGGCGAGCAGCGCGGCGGCTGCTGCGGCGGTGGCGCCGAGCGGCGGCGGATGGTCCTGGTAGGCCTCGAACGCCTCGGCGGGCAGCGTGGCGCAGGCAAGCCCCGGAGCGAGCAGACGCAGGCCGGCGAGCAGCTCCTCGGCGTCGCGGGCGGCCGGCACCACCACAACCGCCGGCCGCGTGTCGAGCAAGGCGGCGAGGGCGAGCGGCCGCGCGGCCGGGCATACCCCTGCCAGCGAGCGCGGCGCGAGCCTCTCCCGCAACCGGCGCCGAAGGGCGTCGATTGCCTCGCAAAGCGAGGTGGGCAGGGTTTCCTTCATGCGCCTTCGCCGGCCAACTGCGCTCTCCGACACGCGAATCGAGCCATATTCCTTCTCGTCGGGCCCAAGATGCGGCGCACGGGGCAGCCCTGGGGGTTCAATGGCTCGCTTCTCCGGTCCTCGGTCCTCGGTCCCCGGCGCCCTGCTTGTGCCAGAGCGGCGAGCCCTCGCGCAGCCTGGCCACCTCACGGACAACGGTGTCAGCCACGACCCGCACCTCCTCGGCGGTGTTGGAGCGCCCGAGCGAGAAGCGGAGCGAGGCGGCAGCAAGCTGGCGCGAGCGCCCGAGGGCAGCCAGCACATGGGAGGGGCGGGGATCGGCCGAGGTGCAGGCCGAGCCGGAGGAGATCGCCACCTCGGCAAGACCCGCCAGCAGCGCCGCGCCGTCCACGCCGGCAAAGGAAAGATTGAGCGTGTTGGGTAGCCGCGCGGCGGGGGGGCCATTCTCGATCACGCCCCCGAGGCGGGATCTGATGCCCTCGCAAAGTTGGTTCCGCAGGGCGGCAAGCCGTTCGGACTCGCCTGGAAGATCCGCCAGGGCGAGCTCGAGGGCCCTGGCGAAACCAACTATGCCGGGCACGTTGAGGGTACCCGAGCGCATGCCGTCCTCGTGGCCGCCGCCGTCAAAAAGCGCCGCCAGGCGCAGCCGCGGCCGGCGGCGGCGCAGGTACAGCGCGCCAATACCCTTGGGTCCGTAAAGCTTGTGAGCGGAGAACGACAGCAGGTCGACGCCCAGCGCCTCGACGTCGAGCGGGATCTTGCCGACGGCCTGCGTGGCGTCGCAGTGCACCAGCACCCCTCGCTCGCGGCACAGCGAGGCCAGCTCGGCGATCGGCTGAATCGTACCGATCTCATTGTTGGCGAGCATGATCGAGACCAACCTCGTGGCCGGTGTGAGGGCCTCGGCAAGGGCGCCGGACGCCAGGCGGCCGGTGCCATCGACGCCCAGGACCTTCACCGTGAAGCCCTCCGCGGCCAGGCCCCGGCAGGGATCGAGGACCGCGTGGTGCTCGGTGGCGCAGGTGATGATCTCTCCGGCGCGGTCCCCGAGCGATCGGGCGAAGCCCTTGATGGCCAAGTTGTTAGCCTCGGTTGCGCCGGAGGTGAAAATGATCTCCTCGGGGTGGGCGCCGATGCCGGCCGCGATCGCCTGGCGCGCCTGGTCGACGAGCTTGGCCGCCGCCCAGCCAAAGGGGTGGGTGCGCGAGGCCGGATTCCCATAGTGCTGGGTGAAACACGGCAGCATGGCCTCCACCACCCGGGGATCGACCGGCGTGGTGGCGTTGTGGTCCATGTAGATCGGCATCCGCCCCATGGCGCGGCAAGTCTAGCCGATCAACGGCAGGGCAGAGGGCAAAGGGCAGAGGGCAAAGGGCCGAGGGCGAGGGGCGATGGGCCGAGGGCGGACGGTCAAGCACCGAGGGCGTCACACTGGAGCCCAGCGTCGGGCGGGCGATGGAGCCTAGTGCCAAAGGCTGGGCAGAAGGTTCGGGTTATGCTGCTTTCCCTGGCGGGCGAGGGTGCTGAAAGCTGACGGCTGAAAGCCGAAGGCTGGGTGGGCGGGTGGGGGAAAGCAGGCTCCAATTGTGCTAGCCTCGCAGGGAGTGGCGATGATTCGCTTTGGCACCTCCGGTTGGCGCGGGGTGGTCGGCCAGGATTTCACCTTCCGCAACGTTCGCCTGCTTCTTGACGCGATCGCCGGGGTCCTGCGCGAGCGCGGCGAGACGGGCGAGGTGCTGGTCTCCTATGACACTCGCCTGCTCTCGGAGAAGTTTGCCCGCGAGGCGGTGTCCGTCCTGACCCATCACGGCTTGCCGGCCGTGCTTTCCGAACGTGACCTGCCGGCCCCCTGTGTCGCCTACGCCACCCGCGAGCGCAAGGCGTCGCTGGGAGTGATCTTCACCGCCTCGCACAACCCGCCGGAGTACAACGGGGTCAAGCTGTACACTTCGGCGGGAGTATCGGCGCCGCGCGAGCTGCTCGACGCCATCGAGGCCACGGCCGCGCGCCGCGAGGCAGGCTTTGCCGACTTCTTCGTGCCCCAGCGTCACCTCGCGACGACCGCACCGCTTGCCTCGGGCTACCTGGACAGCCTCGACCGCGACCTCGATTGGGAGGCGATCCAGGCCAGCGGCCTGGTGGTGGCGGTCGACCCGCTGTTTGGCACCGCGCGCGAGTTCCTGGATCGCGTGCTGCTCGCCCACGGCATCCCCACTCATGTCGTGCACACCACCAAGGATCCCTACTTCGGCGGCTACTCGCCCGAGTGCTCGCCGCAGAACCTCGCCGGCCTGCGCGAGCTGGTGCGCAGCTCCGGCGCCCAGCTCGGGCTCGCGACCGACGGCGACGCCGACCGTTTCGGGGTCATCGACGGCGCCTGCCGGGCAATCTCGCCCAACCTCGCGATTGCCCTTGCGGTCGACTACCTGGTGCGCCGGCGGGGGGTGGTCGGCGGGGTTGGACGCACCATCGGGACCACCCGCCTGGTCGATCGGGTCGCGCGGGCGGCGGGGCTCGAGGTGATCGAGACGGCGGTCGGCTTTCACAACTTCTCGCCGCTCTTCCTTTCCCGCCAGGTGGCGATCGCGGCCGAGGAGTCGGCCGGCCTCGGGGTGGCCGCGCACCTGCCGGAGCGTGACGGCATCTTTGCCGCCCTGCTGATGGCCGAAATGGTGGCGGTCGAGCGCTGCTCCATCGGCGAGCTGGTGAAGCGCCTGTTTGGCCGCTTTGGCGTGCTGCTGTCGCGGCGTGTCCAGTTGCCCTGGAACGAGCGCTCGAGGGCAGCGTTGGCCGCCCTGTCAGGGCGAGATTTCAAGCTTTTCGCCGGCCACCGCGTGGTGCGGGTGGACCGCCGCGACGGCGTGCTGCTCGAGCTGGAGGGAGGCGGCTGGGTACTGCTCCGGCCGGCAGGCACCGAGCCCAAGCTCAGGCTTTACGCCGAGGGGACGTCGAGCCGCCAGCTCCGCGCCCTGGTCCAGGAGGCGCGGCGGCTGGTGAGGGAAGCCGAGGAGGGTGCGAGGCATGTTTGACATCGACGCGATCGTGGGCCGGGAGGTGTTGGATTCACGGGGAAACCCGACGGTCGAGGCCGAGGTGGTGCTCTCGGGCGGGGCGGTGGGAGTCGCCATCGTTCCCTCGGGAGCCTCGACCGGGAGCCGCGAGGCGCTGGAGCTTCGCGACGGGGACAAGAAGCGCTATCGCGGCAAGGGAGTGCGCCGGGCGGTCGAGCACGTGAATGGCGAGATTGCCGATCGGCTGGAGGGGATGGATGCGCGCGACCAGGGCGGCGTCGATGCCGCGATGCTGGAGATCGACGGCACGGCGGACAAGAGCCGGCTGGGCGCGAACGCGATTCTCTCGGTGTCGCTCGCGGTGGCGCGCGCGGCCGCCGAGCAGACCGGCCTGCCCCTTTACCGCTACCTGGGTGGCACCGGCGCGCATGTCCTGCCCGTCCCCTGCATGAACCTCGTCAATGGTGGCGCTCACGCCGACAACTCGCTGGACATTCAGGAGTTCATGGCGGTGCCCTGGGGCTTCGACAGCTTCGCGGAAGCGCTGCGCGCGGGCGTCGAGGTCTTCCACGCCCTGCGCGATCGGCTCCGCAGCGCCAAGCACGTGACCGCGGTGGGCGACGAGGGCGGCTTTGCGCCCAATCTGCCCAACAACCGGGCGGCGCTGGAGTTCCTGGTGGCGGCGATCGAGGATGCCGGCTACAAGCCGGGCGAGCAGGTCGCGATCGCTCTCGATGCCGCGGGCAGCGAGCTGCGCACCGGCGAAGGCTACTTTCTTCCCGGCGAAGGGCGTCACGGTCTCACTGCCAGCGACCTCATTGCACTCTACGAGGAGTGGGTGAGGGACTTTCCCATCGTCTCGATCGAGGACGGGCTGGCGGAGGATGACTGGGAGGGCTGGCGCCAGCTCGCCGAGCGCCTTGGGGGCCAGGTGATGCTCGTCGGCGATGACATCTTCGTCACCAACCCGAAGATCATCGCGCGCGGCATTCGCGAGCGGGTTGCCAACACGGTGCTCATCAAGCTCAATCAGATTGGCACTCTGAGCGAGACGCAGGATGCCCTGCGCCTGGCCCTGCACCACGGCTGGCGGGCGATGGTGTCCCACCGCTCGGGCGAGAGCGAGGACACCACCATCGCCGACCTCGTAGTCGGGTGCGGTTGCGGGTTGATCAAGACCGGCTCGGCCTCGCGTGGCGAGCGGATCGCGAAGTACAACCGCCTGCTGCGCATTGAGGAGGAGCTCGGGGAGGCGGGGCGGTATGCCGGCAAGGAGCTTTTTGGCCGGTGAAGCTGCGTCCGCGCAGATCGCTCTGGCTGCTCGGGCCGCTTCTTGCCAGCCTGGTTTTCTGGGGCTGGTGGAAGGGGACCGTGCGAATGCGGGAGACGCGGCGGGAGCTTGCGCAGCTTGAGGCGCGCAAGGAGCGGCTGGAGATAGCAAGGCGCTCCCTGGCGCGTGAGGTCGAGGCGCTGCGGCATGAGCGGGAGGCCAGGGCGCGCTCGGCGCGCGAGGTCCTCGACGTGGTGGCGCCGGGCGAGGTATTGGTGGTGCTTCCTGCCCCCACCCCGGGGGCCGGAACCCGGGGACCGGCCGCCGGCGAGCCGGTGAAAGCAGTGGGGCGTCCCGGGGAGACTCCGGCGGGCAAGTAACGAAAGGCGAAAAACGCAAGGCGAAAGAAAGACAGAAGGCGAAGGGCGAGGGGTGAAGGACAGGTCACGCAAGGGTGACGGCTGAACTTCGAGAGCCGAAAGCCGACACCCGACACCCGAAACCGATACCCGATACCCGATCACAACGATTGAGCGAGGAGGGCTTCCGACGGACCTCAAGCAAATGGGTCGCTATCAGATCGAGCGCGTGCTGGGAAAGGGCGCGATGGGGATCGTCTACCTCGCTCGGGATCCGGTGATCGGCCGGCCGGTCGCGCTCAAGACGCTCACGATCTCGTCCGATGCGGAGGAGGGCGACGAGTTCCGCCAGCGCTTCCTGCGCGAGGCGCAGGCCGCCGGCATCCTCAACCATCCTGGGATCGTCACCGTCTTCGATGCCGGCGTCGACGAGGCGACCGGCCTGTCCTTCATCGCCATGGAGTACGTGGAGGGGAAGAGCCTCAAGGACCTTCAGAAGAGCGGCCGGATGTTCGCCTACAGCGAGGTGGCGCGAATCGGAACCGCGCTCGCCAACGCGCTCGACTATGCCCACTCGAAGGGGGTCATTCACCGCGACATCAAGCCCGCGAACATCCTCATGACCGCGCAGGGGGCGGTGAAGATCACGGATTTTGGCGTCGCCCGCCTGGAGTCCTCCAACTTGACCGCCACCGGGCAGTTCATCGGCACCCCGAACTACATGTCTCCGGAGCAGGTGGCGGGCACCGCGATCGATGGCCGGAGCGACCTCTTCTCCCTCGGCGTCGCGATCTTCGAGCTCTTGACCGGCACCCGGCCGTTTGGCGGCTCCTCGCTCACCGAGGTGAGCTACAAGATCGTCAACGACGCCGCACCGATCCCCTCGCAGCTCCGTCCCGCCTTGCCCCCGGCCTTCAACCCGATCCTCCTCAAGCTGCTGGAGAAAGATCCTGCAAGGCGCTACCAGCGGGGCGCCGATGTCGCCCGCGCGCTGGACGCGCTGCGCAGGGTGCTGGCCGGCCTTCCCAGCGAAGCCGCCGCCGGCAGCCGGTCGCCGGCGGCCGCGCCGGCACGCGAAGGCGTCGCCTCGCTTTCAGCCGCGCCCACCGCCACCCGGGCCACGACCTTCCAGCGGGCGGCGTCCGACAGCGTGTGGCGGCGGCCGATCGCGCTGCCCTGGGTGGTCGCGCTGCTGGGGGTCGTGGTGCTGGTGCCCGCCACGGTGATCGCCCTGCTCCTGGTGAGGATCCCGCGCGGACCCTGGGACTTCCCACCGGCCGGCGAGCCGGCCCGCCGCCATGCGATCGTCGAGGCCGTGCGGCGCGCCGAGCGGGCGCTTACTGCCGGCAACCCCGAGGAGGCGGAGCGGACGCTGCGGGAGGTGTGGGATCAGGCGCCCTACAGCTTGCGGGCGCGCCAGCTCAACGAGCGCGCGGCGGCGATGGGGGAGGCGAGACAGCGCGAGCAGGTCCGCCAGGAGCAGACGCAGCGTTTGCGCGAGGAGGGTCAGGAGTTGCTGCGCGCTGGCCGGGTGCGCGAGGCGCAGGCGCGTTTCGAGCAGGCGCTCGAGCTCACGCCTGACGATGCGTTGGCGTCGGAGTATCTCGAGCTCGCGCGCGAGCGCGGTCGGAGCGCGGCGACACACCGCCCGACCACCCGGCCCAGCCCGACCGCCGGCCCGACCCCCGCGACGCTCGCGGCGCCCGGGCGTCTCGAGCTCTACTTCAACTGCCCGCTTTCCAGCGGCACGGTGGAGCTGGAGCTGGACGGTCAAGTGCTCGCGAACAAGCCCTTCGACTTCTCCACCAAGGGCATTTTCTGGCTGCGCAAGAAGGGTTCAGGCGTGATCCAGGATGGATTTACCATCCCCTCGGGCGCGCACCGGCTCACGGTGCGCCTGCGCGGCGGCGACGGCAAGCTGCGCGGCGAGGAGAGCCTGGCGATCGAGATCCGGCCGTCATTCCGCTCGGTGCTCAAGATCGAGATGGAAGGGGAGCGGGCGGTGCCCCGCTTCACCTTCACCTCGACGAAAGGGAAAGGACAGGACTGATGAAACTGCTTGCATCGCTTGTGGTGCTGCTTCCAATGTGCGCCTGGGCCGCCGCGCCCGAGGGCAAGGCGAAGGTCCGCCTGGAGACCAGCAAGGGCGCGATCGTAATCGAGCTCGACGCGGCCAAGGCGCCGGTCACGGTCGAGAACTTTCTCACCTACGTGCGCGCCAGGCACTACGACGGGACGATCTTTCACCGCTGCATCCGCAACTTCATGATCCAGGGCGGAGCGTGGACGATCGACTTCCGGCCGCGGCCGGGCCGCAACCCGATCGCCAACGAGGCCGGCAACGGCCTCTCGAACCTCCGGGGCACGATCGCGATGGCGCGAACCGGCGAGATCAACTCGGCGACCAGCCAGTTCTTCATTAACCTGGTGGACAACAAGGGCCTCGATCACCGCAACGAGAGCGCCGAGGGGTTCGGCTACTGCGTGTTTGGCAAGGTCGTCGAGGGAACGGACGTGGTCGACGCGATCGCGGCGATTCCAACCGGCGCTGGAGGCCAGTTTGACCGCGACGTCCCGAAGGAGATGGTGATCATCACCAAGGCGACGGTGGTGCAGTAGGACGGCTTCCTCCCACCCGCCCGCCCGGCTGTCAGCTTTCAGCTTTCAGCATTCAGAGCTGCCCCGACCCCCGAATCGCCAAAGCCAGGCTGGGGGTGAGGCCTTGTATGTCAGAGTCGGCGCCTCGCTTGAGGCGCCTGCCTGTCGCTGGCCGATCCTCCGCAGCCAAGTTGAAGGCTGACTGCTGGAAGCTGATCGCTGAAAGCTGATAGCTGATAGCTGATCAGTGATAGCTGATAGCTGATCGCTGAAAGCTGATAGCTGATAGCTGATCGCTGATAGCTGATAGCTGAAAGCTGATCGCTGATAGCTGTCTCACTGGGGCCAGCCGGCCCGCAGCTCGAGCGTGTGCTCGCCGGCCGCCCAGGTAAGCTCGACTGGCGCCGCTTGGCCGGCGAGGCCTGCGAGCAGCGGGCTCAGGCCGCGCCGCAGGACGGCCTCGATCTCGGCCCTCGCTGCCGGGCTGCGGCAGCGCAACTTCCAGGCCAGCGTCCAGCTCGCGGGGTCGCTCGTCGCGCGGGCGAGCAGGAGGCGGTCGCTGTCCCAGCCGGCGGCGAGCCGCCCGGCCTCGGCGGTCGGCAGCCAGCGGGAAAGCCAGTGGCGCAGGCCCCACTCGCCCAGCGTGTCGGTGAGGACCTTCTGGTAACCCGCCGGCAGCGGCAGTAGGTCGGCGTCGGCAAGCGGGGGCCCGGGAGCGGACTGCTGGGGATGAAGCAGGCAGGCGGTGCTCGCCGGCAGATTCCGCAACAGCTCATCGACCGCGCGCCAGCCCCCGGCGCGGTAGGCGCGTAGCACGGCCTCAAGCCCCGCGGTGTAGGGAAAGAGCAGGTCACGAACGAAGTACTCAGGGATCCCTGGCGGCGCCGCGAGCTGCTCGGCTTGGCTGGCCAGCGCGTCCTGGGCGGCGGTGAGCTCCGCATCCGTGCGCGCGGAGGAGAGCAGCAGCATGACCAGCATCGCCTCGCCCTCGGCAACCGCGGACGCGGCGCGCTGTGCATCGCCATTGCGGCCCATGCCGAGCAAACGGGTGGGTAGGCCGAACCGGTGCTCTTGGGCCGCGTGGGCGAGCTCGTGCGCCCACAGCAGGCGGGCTTGTGGGTCCTCGCCGTTACCCGCGTCGACGACGACCATCTCGTCGCTCGCGGGCTCGTAGAAGCCGAGCACCTGCGACGCATAGAACGTGAGCAAGCGGGGATAGAGGCCGCCGGCCGCGTCGATCATGCCGATTCTCTCAAGCGCCTCGAGATAGAGCTCCGGAGCCAACGGCAGGTCGCGGCGAAGCTTGCGGTCGAGCTCGGCGGCAAGGCTTGCCGCCGGCAGCAGGCGGCAGGGGGGAGCGAACGGCGCCGGAACCTGGCGCAGCGTCTTGACCTCAGCGGCGAGGGCGAGCAGCCCGGGCGGACAGGTATCGGCGGCGGCGAACGCGCCGAGAAGGAGCCCGGCGACGCCGATGCTATACTTCGCGCGCATGGCCCGAGAGGCGCAGCTCGAGCTGCTTTCGCGTTATGAGAGTATTGAGCTGGCAGACCGGGTGCTGTCGGAGGTCTGCAGCTCCTCGGGCGTCGGCGACGAGATTTTTTACTGGGCCTCGATGGCGCTGCGGGAAGCACTTGCCAATGCGATTAAGCATGGCAACAAGCTTAGCCCAGACAAGCGTGTATTCGTGAGCATGCAGGTGGCGCCCGAGGGCGTTCTGCAGATCGCCGTCGAGGACGAGGGCGAGGGTTTCGACCCCGCGTGCCTGGCGGATCCCACCGCGCCGCAGAACCTCTTGCGGGACTGTGGTCGCGGCGTCTTCTACATGCGCAGCTTCATGGATGAGGTGCGCTTTGCTCCCGGCGAGCGGGGCGGCACCCGTCTCGAGTTGACCAAGAAAGTACCCACGGGGAGGATGCAATGAAGAGCACGATTCGTGATGTCGGAAGTGTGCGGGTCATCGACCTGGAAGGGAAGATCACCATTGGCGCCGGGGATGTGCAGCTTCGCCAGTTGGTGGAAGAGTCGCTTGCGGGCGGAAAGGGCAACGTGCTGCTGAACTTGAGGCACATCAGCCACATCGACTCCTCGGGAATCGGCGAGATGGTGGGCTGCTTCACCACGGTCACCCGGCGGGGCGGGGCGATGAAGCTCGTCAACTTGCCGCCGAAGATCAACGACATCCTGCAGGTGACCCAGCTCATCACGGTGTTCGACGTCTTCGCGAACGAAGCCGAGGCGCTTGCCAGCTTTCCGCGGTAGCACACTGCTCGCAGCCCTCGATCGCTGCCGGGCGGCGGTCGACCGGCGTCTCGGCGAGCTCGTTCCTCCCGTCGATGCCGGCGACAGCCTCCAGGCGGCGATGCACGCGGCAGTCAACTCACCCGGAAAGCGGCTCCGGCCCGCGCTCGTGCTTCTCATTGGCGAAGCGTTCTCACAGCCCGGCAAGGCGTTGGTGGATCTTGCGTGTGTGGTCGAGCTGGTTCACGCGGCCTCGCTGGTGCTCGACGACCTGCCGTGCATGGACGACTCGCCGACCCGGCGAGGGGAACCGAGCGTTCACCGCAGGTTCGGCGAGGCGACCGCGATTCTCGGCGCCTTTGCCCTGCTCACCCGGGCGCAAGCGATGCTTCCCCAGGCGCTGGCGGCGACGGGTGTGCCGCCGGCGCACCGGAGGGAGCTCGAGCCGCGCTTCGCGCTCGCCGTCGAGGCGCTGTGTCGGGGCCAGGAGCTGGATTTGAAGCTGCCCACCCTCGGCGCGGACCTCGCCCGTCTGGAGTCGATTCACGCGGATAAGACCGGCGCTCTTTTCGAGCTGGCCGCGGAGCTTGGTGGCGCCGCCGCGGGGCTGCGCGGCGCCCGCCTGGCCGCCCTGCTGGCCTACGCCCGCAATCTCGGTCTCGCCTTTCAGGTGAGCGATGACCTGCTGGATGTCGTCGGCGAGAGCGCCAGGCTCGGCAAGCCGACCGGACAGGATGCGGCCCGGGCGCGGGTTACGTTTGTCTCGGTCTTTGGCGTCGCGGGTGCGCGGGCAATCTGTGACGACCTCGCCGGCGCCGCCCGCCAGGCGCTCGCGCCTTTCGCCCGCGAAGCCGAGCTGCTTCGGGATCTCGCCGAGCATGTCCGAACCCGCGCCTCCTGAGCTCACGCTCGCGGCGGCCCGGCGACACCTCGCCGAGCGCGGCTACCTGAAGCCGTCGCTGCCAAAGCCGCCCGCGCCGCTCTACCAGGGGATCCTCGCGGCGATCGCCTGCGCGGCGATCCTGGCTGCGACCCTCGCCTGGGTGGCTGCGGTCTGTGCCGGCGCCGACCTCGCCGCCGCCGTCGCACTTGCCGCCGGCTTCTTCCCCGCCAGCGTGGGGGCGATGCTCGGCGGGGGCCTGATCGGGCGCAAGGTCGGTTGGTGGCTGGTCAGGCTCGGGGCGCCACCGCTGGCGGCGGCAACGGCGCTGGCCGCTCTCGCCGCCGCCGGGGTGCTCGCCTCGCTGGTGCTGGTGATGGCTGCACCCTTCCGGGTCAGTCTGATCGGCGGGATCGGCCTGGCCGTGGGGCTGAGCTTGGCGGTACTGGTGTTCACTCGCGCTCGCACCGCACTGATCGCCAGCCTCGGCTTTCGTCCGACCCGCCCGGCCCACGTCGGGCTCGGTGCTCTCGTCGCGCTCGCCGCCGGCCTTGTCGTGCTCGTGCTCGCCGCCGCGCTTGCCGGCAACGGGGGCAAGGCGCGAGAGACGGCAGCGGCTGCCTATCCGCCCCCGCAAGGCAGGCTCGCGGTGCTGGCGGTGGATGGCCTTGCCCGCGAGGATCTGGCGGGAGCGGTCGAGCTCTGGAACCAGTCGGGCCTGCGCGAGCTAGCCTCCTGGGGGTGGGCGAAGCTCTTGGGGGTCACTACCACCCTGCCGGCGGTGCTCTGGGCCACGGCGGCCTGTGGTGTTCCGCCCAGCGTCCACGGCGTGATCGAGCTCGAGGAGGTGCGTCTCTTTGGCGGCGGCACCGGCGTCCCACTCACGGCGGCGGCACGCGCCGTGATCCTCGGCTCCTGGCGGCCACTGGGGGCGGCGGTGGTGGTCGCCCGTCCCGCATTGGCGCGCCGCACACCGGCCTTCTGGGAAATGGCGTCGCGCGCGGGCTGCGCCGTCACGGTCGGCGGCTGGTGGGGCAGTTGGCCGGTGCGGCGGGTGCTCGGCGAGGTGCTGAGCGAGCGTGCCTGGCTCGGCGGCGGCACCGGCGGCGATGCGGTCACGCCGCGCTCGGCGGCGCTGGTGCGGACAGCCTGGGAGGAGGGTGGCGGTGCGGCCACGGTCACCGATGTGCTGGCCCGGGAGCTGGCCAGGGCGGCGCCCGGTGGGCCCGAGGCGCATCTCATCGCGCTTTCGCTGCCGGCGCTCGATCTTTGCCGGCGGCGGTTGCCACCGGCGCCGCCGCTGGCGCTGGCAAGCGC
>JAZDGE010000167.1:0-6574 GCA_043807175.1 Acidobacteriota bacterium | reverse complement strand
CGGACCTCGCGGATCATGCTCTCAAGCATCTCGGTCGCCGTTATTACCGGGACGCCGCGCGACCGGGCCCGGCGCAGGATCGACTTCTGCAGCACGGGAACCTGCTCGGGGGCGGTCTCGGCGCCGAGATCCCCGCGCGCGATCATGACCATGTCGGCGGTATTGAGAATGCTCTCAAGATTTGCGGCGGCCACCGCCTGCGCCTTCTCCAGCTTGGCGATGATCGGAAGGCTGATCGAGTGTGCCGCAACCCGCCCGCGCAGGTCCGCCACCTCCTCGGCGCGGCGGACGAACGAGAGGGCCAGCAGATCGATGTCAGCCTCTTGTGCGGCAGCCAGGCAGGCGAGATCATGCTCGGTCAGGGACGGGAGCGAGGTTTCCACATCCGGCAAGTTCACGCCCATGCCCCCCGCGACCTCGCCGCCGACCACCACCTCGGCCTCCACCACGCCTTCACGCACCGCGCGGGCGCGCAGTGCTACCTTGCCGTCGTGAAGCGAGATCCGCGTGCCCACCGGACACTCCACCGCCGGGTCGAACCCCTCGATCCGCACCATCGCGCCACTGCCCGCGGCGCCCACGGTGACCATTTGCCCGGCAGCAAGCTCGACCCGAGCGACGTCGCGGCTCACCCGCAGCTTCGGCCCGGCGAGATCGAAAAGCACGGCCAGCGGCCGGCCTGCCTCGCGCTCCACCGCCCGGACCAACTCCACCAGCCCACCGATTTGAGCGGGCTGCACATGCGCGCCGTTGAGGCGGAACCCGTCCGCCCCGGCAGCCACCAGCTCGCGCACCACGGCCTCACTCGCCGATGCCGGCCCTAGTGTCGCGATGATCTTCACCCGGCGCTCGCGATTCCCCTCGTCGTTCATCTCGCCTCCCACTCTGGCTGGCAGGTCACCGTTGCCGGAGAAGGTAGCATGGGCGGCGATTCTGCCCTACATTTGGCGCCTGAGGAGGAACGATGCCCGCCTCGCATCTCGTGACGAAGCAGCCGCAATGTATGATCCGCGCTCTCAGTGTGACCGTTTGGCTCGCCGTTTTGGCGCCTTTCGCTGCAGCCCAGGCGCCTGTCGCGGCGTCTGCTCGCGGCACGCCGCGCGAGGCGTTTGCGGGTTTCCTCGCTGCCGGATACGAGGGCCAGTTCGCCACCGCCGCCTCGTATCTGGATCTGTCTGGCGTGCCCGCGGAGGCGCGCGAACGGGATGGCCAAAGGCTCGCTCGCCGGCTTTACCTGGTGTTGCTCCACCGCGCCTGGACTGATCCCGAAGAGGTTTCAAACGACCCGGCGGGGCGGCGGCAGGCGGATCTGCCCGAGAACACGGAACGGATCGCCACGCTCGAGATTCGCGGCAAGGAGGTCGAAATCGTCCTGGAGCGCCGGGTTGCGGGCGGGCTCGGCGAGATCTGGCTGGTGTCCCGCCAGAGTGTCGCCAGCATCGATGCGCTCTACCGCGCCCATGGCTATGGCGGGATCGGCGACCGCCTGCCGAGCTTCTTCTTCTCCCTGAGCTTTGCCGGCCTGCAGCTCTGGCAGTGGGCCGCGATCGCCCTGGCGATCCTGCTCGGGTTCGGCGCCGGGCGACTCCTCGCCTCCCTCCTCGTCGCCGTGCTGGGCCGCCTCGCCAGTCGCACCACGGTGGGCTGGGACGATGCCATGGTGCGCGCCATCGACGGTCCGCTCGGCATCGTCCTCTGGGGCCTCTCCTTCGCGCTCGCCGCGCCCTGGGCAGGGCTCTCACCGGGTGCCCTTCACCTCACGCAGGTGGGCTGGAAGATGCTCACGCTGGTGGCGGTCGGCTGGCTCCTCTTTCGGTTGTTGGACGAGCTCACACGGCAGATGTTGAAGAGCGCCGGTGGGCTTAACCATGTGGCGCTGGGCTACCTTCCCGTTCTTTCTCGTGCCGGCAAGTTTGTGGTGGCGGCATTTCTCTTCCTGGGCGCGCTCGACATCGTCGGCGTCAACGTGTTGGGCCTGCTTGCGGGCCTGGGTCTTGGTGGCCTGGCGCTCGCGTTTGCCGCCCAGAAGACCCTCGAGAATGTCTTTGGCGCCCTCGCCATTGCCGCCGACCAGCCTTTCAAGGCCGGCGACTTCGTCACTGTAGGTGGCGTTACCGGCACGGTCGAGGATATTGGCCTGCGCTCGCTTCGCATTCGCACCCTCGAGCGCACGCTCGTGACCATCCCCAACGGCGTTGCCGTGGCGGACAAGATCGTCAATCTCTCGGAGCGCGACCGCTTCTTCTTCAACCCCACGCTCTCGCTGCTTCAGGCCACACCGCCAGCCAAGCTCCGGGAGATTCTCGACGCCATCCGCGCCCTGCTCGCCGGCCACCCGCAGGTGTTCTCCGACGATCAGCGTGTGACCTTCTTGCGCTTCGGCGCGTCCTCGCTCGACCTCGAGGTGCAGTGCTGGATTCTCGCAGCGCCCTACAACGATGCCGCCGCCGTCATGGAGGACCTGAACTTCGCGATCGCCGCGATCGTCGAGGGCGCGGGCAGCGCCTTCGCTTTCCCCTCACAGACGGTGTACCTCGTCGGACAGTCCTGCCATCACGAGTAACCCGCAGCGGCCAGAAACAAAAGCAAGTAGGACAGACACTCGTCCTTGCAAAACCGCCGCCTACTGCATGGCCGAGTATTTGGCCTACAAGGGAATGCAAGTGGGACAGACACTCTTGTCTGTCCTTGCAGATCCTCGGCACCCTGCATGGCCGAGTATTTGGCCTACTGCTTCTTGAGTGCTTGCTCCCTGGCGGCGGCGAACTCGTCGCCCGGCTGCCACTCCGGCAGCGCTTCCGCCTGCGCCACCAGCAGCCCGGCGAAGAAGGCGAGCTGGGTGTCCTCGATCAGGCCCGCGAAGTCCCACTCCGAGGTGAGCTCGTCACTCGGTTGGTGGTAGTTCGCGCCCAGCCAGGCCTCGAGCCTCTGCCTGCCCCAGCCTGGCGGCCGGCCAATGAAGTCCACCCCGGTGTTGAAATAGAGCGACGGCACGCCGACCCGGGCAAGGCTGAACTGGTCGGAGCGGTAGTAGGCGCCGCGATCGGGGAAGTGCTCGTCGGTGACGACCCGCCCCTGCAGTGCGGCCGCGGCATCGGCGACTTCGTCCAGCGACGATTTCCCCTTGCCCACCAGGGCGATATCTCGGGTCCTGCCGAAGATGTTGCCGGCGTCGAAGTTGATCACTGCGGCAAACCGCTCCGCCGCCACCGGCGGGTGCTGGGCGAAGTACGCCGAGCCGATCAGGCCCTGCTCCTCGCCGGCCGGAAAGAGAAACATGATCGAGCGCCGGGGCGCCGCCGGCAGCCGGAGAAAGGCCCGCGCCACCGCCAGCACCTGCGCGACCCCGCTCGCGTTGTCGAGCGCGCCGTTGAAGATCTCGTCGCCATTCGCGTTCGCCCGGCCCCGGCCGAGGTGATCGTGGTGCGCACAAAAGACCACGACCTCGTCCTTGAGCCTCGCGTCGCTCCCCGGCAGGGTCGCGGCGACATTGCCGGTGTGCGCTCTGCGGACGTCACAGGCGAGCGCTAGCGAGGTCTGGATGCCGAGAGGAATGGGCCGGAAGGTGCGCTCGCGGGCCGCCGCCACCAGCTCATCGAGCTTGTGTCCGCCAAGTGAGACGACCTCGCGGGCCGCGCCCTCGGTGACCCAGGACCTCACTTGCAGCCGCGGCTCGCCGGCCGCCGGCAGCTCAAACTGCTCGCCGGTCCACGAGGTCTGCACCACCTGCCAGGGATAGCCGGCCGAGGGCGTGGTGTGGATGATGATCGCGGCGGCGGCGCCCTGCCGGGCGGCGCTCTCGTACTTGTAGCTCCAGCGGCCGTAGTAGAGCCGCCGGATGCCCGCGAACAGCGCCGGGTCCCAGTTGGGGTCGTCGTTCAGCATGACGAGGACCTTGCCCGAAAGATCGACGCCCTTGAAGTCATCCCAGCCGAACTCGGGCGCCTGAATGCCGTAGCCGACAAAGACCAGCTCGGCGCCGGCAAGCGAGGCGCTGGCGGCCTGCTGTCCGGTCACGGCGATGAAGTCGTCGAGGAAGCGCAGGCTCGCCTCGCCGCCGGGGCCGCGAAAGACCCAGCGCTGCGGGGCGTGGGTGGTCAGGCCGACGATCTCGAATGGCTGCTGCCAGGCGCCCGCCACCCCTGGCTGCAGACCGAGAATTTCGAGCTGGCTGGCGAGGTAGGCCCGCGCCAGCTCGTCGCCACGGCTCGCTGGTCCCCGCCCCTCGAGCAGGTCATCGGAGAGAAACCGGACGTGACCGCGCAGCGTCGCCTGATCGATCGCCGCCGCCGCCTCCCGCGCTCCGGCAGGGAGCGGCAGTTCCGCGCTCCCCGCCCACGACGCCCCTCCGATACCTACCGCAGCACCGAGAACAAGACTCGCGAACCGGACGCGCATTCGACCCTCCCGAACCGCCGCCCGCACTCTAGCAAAGCCCGGCCGCGCTCTGGGCGGACAGGCCCTGGCCCCGTTTCCGTCAGATGTCTTGCCGACGAGCAGCAAACAACTCACCGCCCGCGGCCGCTGGGGGACGCCAGACGCCGCGGCACCCTGCCTTGCGGTGGTCTCTTGTAGGTTCTGGACGTGGACGTCGACGTGGACCTGGTCCTGGCCCATTGCTCTCCTGCCTGGCCGACGCTCCCGCAGACTTGAAGTCCAAGTCCACGTCTAGGTCTAGGTCTAGGTCTAGGTCTAGGTCCATGTAATTCTGAATGTTAGCTTTACACCTTCGCGCCCAACCCCGAGCCCCGGACCCCGAGCCCCGAGCCCCGACTCCTAAAGCCAGGTCACCGTCCCGGTCGCCAGATCGATCGTGAACTGGCGCGTCACGGGCCCGACGGTGTAGGTTCCCTTCGCGTATTGCGTGCCATCGAAGGTCACCGTGACCGTGGCCGGCCCGCTGGTCACCGTGATCGTGCCACTCGTCGGGTAGCTGTCTGCCGCCTTTGGTACAACCACCGAGGTGACCGTGAAGCTCCCGCTCACGCCCTGGTAGGTGCCGGTGCCGGTGCCGTTGATCGTGATGCTCGACGAGCCGGTGTTGACGCCCGTGATCGTGAGGTCGAAGCTCACCGTTCCCTGGCTCCCGACAGCCGACCCCTTGGCCAGAATGGTCGTGGTGGTGAGCGGGTTGTAGATCTTCTGCACCTCGCCGGCGGCGTTACGGAACTGCACCTGGGCCTGGACCTTGCGACCATCGGAGAGCTCGAACGACACGGTCCACCAGCCGGTGGCCTCGTCGTAGGTCCCGCTCAGCATCACCTGGGCGGCGATCGCGAGCAGCCGCTCGGACACCGCCAGCACCGTCGTCGACACGCTCGAGAGCAGGTTGGCAAGCGTGGTCTCGCTGTTTGCGGCGAGCAGGCTGGAGCGGAACATCATCTCGACCCCGGCCGAGTCGTTGGACTCCCCGGCGATCAGCGAGCCGGAGAGAATCACCTTCCCTGGGCCGCCTGTGACCGCAGCCTCCAGCACCGCGTCCTCGGCCGCCGAGGTTTGGGGAAAGACCTGGTCGACCCGCAGTTGCTTGGTCACCTCCCAGGCGCCGAGGCTGTACTCCTTGGCGCCAAGCGAAGCACCGGTGGCATCGCGCAGCGTCATCATCACTTTCGTCGGTTCCGCACCGCCCTGACCGGTGGTCTCGGTGAGCGCGAAGTTGTAGCGAAAGTCGCCCACCGAGGCCGGCAGCAGGCCCTGGAGGAAGGTGGTCTCGTTGATGCCGATCGCGAAGCTCGCCGGAATGCCGTTGTAGAAGTATCCCTTGGAGCCGCGAAGCGAGGTCGAGGTGGGCTGGTCGTAGGTCCGCGCCGCCACCGTGATGTCGCCAGTCCCGGTGACCCGCAGCGTGCCGGAAGCCGCGGTCTCACCGAAGAGCGCCTCGACGCAGTTGGGAAATCGCCTCGTCTCGCCAGCCGCCAGAGTCACGCGGTACGGCACCGGCGCGGGGTTGGCCTGGTTGGCCTTCAGGAAGAAGATCTCGACGTCGACCGGGGTGGTGGTCGAGACATTGCTCACCCAAAGCGTTGAGTACCACTGCGAATTGTTGGCGCCGGAGGTGCGGCCGACGCCAGGCACGAACAGCTCCCGTGCCGAGAAGCCTGCCTGCGCCGGCGTCGAGGCGAGCAAGGCAGTGAGCACGAGGACCGCCACCGCTGTCATGCACCTTGCGTGATTCGAGGGTCGCATGGGTACCTCCCTCCTGACAGTGTACGTCCTCCCATCGGCTCGGCGGTCGCCGCGGCCCGCGGCGCGCCCTGCTCCGAGCACGAGGAATACGGTGCGCCGCCGGGGAGTCTGGCTTGGTCGGGACACGGCACCACGCGCCGACCCAGCGGGCAGGTCTCGCGACCTGGCAGGCAGGTCGGAGCTGGCGCTAGAATTACTACCAGCGACAGTCAGGGAGGGATCGAATGGACAGGTTTCTCGGCAAGTACGCGGAGCAGATCTATGCGGTGTTTCGTTTCGTGGTCGGCGCCAGCTTCGCCCTGCACGGGGCGCAGAAGGTGCTCGGGGTGCTGGGCGGAAGCAAGATGGGGCTTGGCTCGCTGATGGGGATTGGCGGCCTCATCGAGCT
>JAZDGE010000166.1:0-5779 GCA_043807175.1 Acidobacteriota bacterium | reverse complement strand
GGAGAGGAGCCGGTTGGCCGGGTCGTAGGCGTGCGAGAGCACGAGCTGTTGGCCAGAGGTACTGGTCAGTCTGGTCGTCCAGGTGGCGAGAGTGTTGTCTCCGTTGTAGCCGAAGCTCTCCGCCGGCGAGCCGGGCCGCGTACGGGAGCTCAGCCGGCCTGAAGGGTCGAAGGCGTAGCTCGTGACCTCCTGGCTGCCACCCTCGCGCAGCACCGAGGTGACGAGCACGCGGCCGTCCGCATCGAAGCCATGCTCAACCTGCCTGCCGATGGCAGGCATGGTACTGGCGATCACCAGTGCGCGCGAGTCGACGCGGGAGAGCGTGGTCCCGGCGCTGCCGGTGGAGAGCGACAGCAGATTGCCCGCCTCGTCGAGTACGCGCTCGGTGGCGGTGTCCGCAACGTTCTCGTGGATGACCCGGCCAAGGGCGTCGTGGCCGAGGGAGGCGGCGACGTTGATCGGAGGATGGCCGCCGGTGACGGCCTCGATGGTGGTGATCGTGTCGGGCCAGGGTGCGCCGGAGGCATAGCCGTAGGTGGTGCTGCCTGCCGGTGTCGTCGTTGCGAGCGTGCGGCCCGTCCCTGCCTCGTAGGTGATCTGTTGCTCGAGGCGCTCATGGCCCGCTTCGCCCCGGCGGGTCTGGACGATCCGTCCCGAGCCGTCGTAGATGCTTGCGGTCTCGAGAGCCGTGTCAGGTGAGCCGCCGCCGGCGATCAGCTCCTCGCTGCGGGCGATCCCACCGAAGCTCGTCGGGACAAAGCTCATTTGTTGCAGGAGGCTGGTCTTGCCGGGGTCGGCGTAGGCGCTCTCACGGATGAGCCCGCCCGCGCGGTCGTAAGCGCGCTCGATCAATGCGCCAGCGGCGTGCTCCTCCTCGTACATCCGCCCCCAGCCGTCGAAGCGCGAGCGCTGGTAGCCGTCGTGGCCATCACTGGAGTAGACCAGCCGGCCGAGCTCGTCGTAGCCACGCTGCCGCTCGCCGGAGATCCCGGTCTGCGTCGATGCGACCCTTCCCGCGCTGTCATACGCAGTCGTGGTGATGATGCCGGCCGGGCTGGTGATGCGGTCCGGGCGGCCACGCTCGTCATACTCGGTGCTGGTTGTGCCCTCGATCAAGCCGCCGCCGGGCGAGGGTCCCGCGAGGCCGGACTGGGTGACGCTCTTCACCTGATCACGGGCGTTGTACTCGTAGCGCGTCTCGACCCAGCCGATTGGCGTCTGGTAGCGGCGCTCACGCACGAGCCTGCCGGCGGCATCAAATGCCCTCTGACTGTGGGCATCGACCGGTGCGAGGGCGCCTGAGCTCTCTCCGGCCATTTCCTCGACCACGCGGTCCCAGGCGTCGTGGCGGAGGCTCGAGGAAGACCCATACGAGGTGCTGCGCTCCTCCACATTGCCCTGCTCGTCGTAACGGAGGGTCTCGGTGGAGCCGCCGGCGGTGACGCTCTCCAGCAGTCCCGCGCCGGGCTTGTCCCGCTCGTCCGGGCCAAAGGCCAGTGTGCTGACGGCCGGCGCCTCGCCGGCGGTGCGGCTGGCGGTGATCCGTCCGAACCGGTCGAAGGTGGAGTCGGTGAGCACGCCCTCGGCGTGGTAGCCAGCGGTGACCGGCCCGCCGCCGGCCGGCGCGAGTGCGGTGCTGACCGCCCGGCCTTCGCCGTCGGTGCTCTGCTGGATGAGGTTGTCCGCCGAGTAGGTGAAGCTAGACACCGTCTCGGCGTAACTCACCGGGCCTCGAGGGGCGCCTCCGGCTCTCTGCGTCAGGGTCGTGAGGTTGGCCTTGGCGAGGAGGTCGCCTCCGGAGGCGTAACCATGCTCGGTCTCGCTGCCGTCGGCGCGGGGGGTCCTCTTGATTCTGCCGTCATCCTCGTACTGGAAGCTCGTGGTGAGAGTCTTGGTTGGAATGGCATCGCCGAGGGCGGGCGTCGCATCGCCCGCCGCCAGTGCCGCGACTCCTGCTTCCTCGATCTTGGTTGCCCGGCCCTTGTCGAGGGTGTACTCCACCTCGTGATCCCAGGGCGCCTGCACGGTGGCCTGGGTGGCGGGGCCGGCGTGGGCGGACTCGCTTGGATACTCGAGCTTCCACTCGATGCCGGAGCCGGGGGTGTTCTGATCGTCGGGGTCGGGGAAGGCGAGGGTGGCTATGCGGCCGGTGGCGCTGTCGTACTCGAAGCGGGCGCGCAGGACGTCGGCGCCGGGCTGGAGGAAGCCCTCGAGGCGCAGCTTGGCGAAGTCGCCGTGGAGGATGGCGGTTTCGTCCTCCTTGTCCGGGGTGACCCCGTTGGTCGGGTCGTACCGGTACTCGACGGTGGGGCGGTCCTCGCCGGTGAAGGAGTACTCGCCGTACTCGTCACAGGGATTCTCCACCTCCGGGAGCTTGACCTTCTCCAGGCGGCGGTCCTCGTCGAAGGCGTACTCCACCTCGCGGTCGGCGAAGTCGATGAGCTTCTCGAGCAGGCCGTACTTCTTCCCGTCCCCGCCCTCGTCCTCGGCTCTCGGATCATCGAGGTACTCGAGGCGGTACTGCCTGCCGAGGTCGTCCTCGATGGCGGCAAGCTGGCCGAAGACGTCATAGGTGAAGGACAGCGTGTTGCCCTGGGCGAGGCGGTCGAGGGTGTTCTGGCGGAGGCGGTCGGAGAGCTCGATGAGCCGGCCCTTCGAGTCGAAGCGGGCGATGTCGTGCTGGCGGCCGATCAGGCGCCACCCCTGGTCCCCTTCGAGCTTCTCCAGGCGCAGGTAGAGCCCCTCGGGCACAAAGTACGAGCCTGCCTGATCATCCTCCCAGTCATCCGAGGGTGTGTCCTTGGGTGTGTCCTTCTTGCGCGGGTAGAAGCGCCACACCTGGCCGCTGCCGTCGTGGTACTCAACCTCGCCGGTGGTGGCGAGCTCGCGCAGGTGGGCGAGCAGGCCGCCGCTCCAGCCGGCGCTGCCGAGGGGTCCATAGCCAAGCGTGTCGGAGCGGTAGGTGCGGTCCATGGTGACGGCGAGGGCGCGGCCGGGGACGCTCCAGTCGGTGGCAGCAAGGCTGGCCTCGCCGGAGACCAGGCTCACCCCCACGCCGGCCTCTCCAGGCGACCAGGAGGCAGAGCTCTGCGCCGGCTCGGCGAGGGAGGCCTGGATGGGCGAGGGGACGAGGTCGGCCCAGGCAGCCAGGCGGGCGGTACCGATCGGAGCGCGGTAGTTGTCCTCCTGCCGCTCGAAGTAGGCAAGGGCATCCTCGGTGGCCTGCTTGGCCGCCTCGGGAGTGTCCTCTCCCTTGGCGAAGAGGAAGGCGCGCAGGTAGGGTCCGCCGGCGAGCAGCTCCTTGACGGAGTCGAGCTCGGCGCCATCGGGCTCGTCGTCCTTGGGATCGGGCAGGTACGAAGGCCAGGCGCAGCGGCGGCAGCCGGCGGTCTCATCGGCTGAGTCTGCGCCGGCAACATCGCTCTCATCCGGGAGGTCCTGGAGGCGGTACTCCTTGCCGGCCCGGGGGTCGGCGAGGAGGACGATGGTCTGCCTGGACTCGTAGAGGTTGTACACCGTGGCCAGTTGCCCGCTCTCGGTCAAGGCCAGGCCTTCCCCTCCCTGCTCCTCGCTGCCGGTGCCGATGCGCTGGAGGGTGACGTCGAGGAAGGGGTCGGGCCAGCCCGGACCTCCCGGTGGCGCCAGCGCGGCGCCCACCTTCTCTTCGCCGAGGAGGCGCTCATCCGGCAGCGCCCGCAGGCTCTCGATGCGGGCCGTGAGCTGCTCGCCGAAGGAGCCGGGCAGCGCGACCCGGAGCTTGAAGGCGGCGCTCGCGCGCCGCTCGTCCTCCTGGCGCTCTTTCTTGGCCTGGTCCTTGTCCTTGGCGTACTTGACCCGCACCGGCACCCCCAGTGGCACAAACGCCGAGGTGATCTGCTGGATGGCGCTCGGCCGCTCGCCAGGAGGAGGTGGTGGCCGGGAGGGGTCCTGCTCGGGGAGGTAGAGGCCGGAGAAGACGAAGCGGGGGGAAGCGAAGGGCACGGCGAGGGGCCCGCGCTCGGGCTCGAAGGTGTAGAGGAGGCCGGTGCCGCTGGCGTCGATGCCGAGGTGGTTGGTGGTCCAGGGCGCTTCGAGGGAGAGCAGCGGCGCAGGCTCGACCTTGGCGCCGGGTGCACCGTTGATGCGGGCGAGGTCCCAGAGGTCGATGACCGCCTGGCCCTCGCGGTCGAAGCCGCCGGCGAAAAGGAGCCGGCGCACCGGGTCGACCTGGAGGCGGAAGACGGAGTGGCCGTCGAAGGCGAGCCTCCCGATGAGGGTGGACCACTCGAGCTCGTCGGTCTGCTCGAGGCGCCGGTCCGAGACGTCGAAGACGTAAATGCCGGGAGCGCCGAGGGAGAGGAAGAGGAGGTCGCTCTCACGGTCCTCGGGCTGGGCGTCCTGCTTGTCGGGGCGCACCGCGAAGTCCCCGTCGAGGGTGCCGCGCAGCCAGTGATCGGTCCACGTGACCTCGTTGGCGAGGGCGACATCGCGGAGCTGGACGCGCGCTCCAGCGACCTCACGGATGCAGGCGGCGGCATCGGCGGGGCGCAGGCCCGCCGGGTCATCAGCCGGGGCGCCGGAGTGGACGGCGCCGATGTGAAGAAGGGGCGAGTAGAGGTCGATGCTGCCTTCACCTCGGCACTGCCCGGACTCGCAGCCGGTGACGCTGTGAACTGCCAGCGCCGAGGTGAGCGCCAGCCCCGCCACCGCTCCGGAGTTGGCCGTGGTGCCGCCGGGATAGGCGCACTCGGGGAGCTCGAGGTCCTGGCCCTGGACGCTCCCAAGTCGCCGCCCGCACTGGCTGCCGGAGGGCGGACCGGGGACCTGCGGCAATCGGTAGGAGCGGTTGAGGTCGACGACGGTGATGCCTGAGCCGAGTAGCGCCACATAGCCGAGGGCGCGGAGGTTGTAGCGCACCCGCAGGCGGTCGCCGCGGCGCGCCCGCAGCCCTTCGAGGGTGTGCTCGCCGGTCCCGCCGCCATCCGGCGGCCAGGGGTTCTCGAGGTCGGCCGACCAGCTCTGCCCGGTGGAGAGGTTGTCCACGCTGACGCGCTGGTAGCGGTCCCAACCCTGCTCGCCGGAGCAGGGGTCCCGGCGCCAGGCCGGGATGTCCGGCACCGGCGTGTCCGGCGGCAGGCTGGGCTCGGCCTCACCGGCCTGCTCCCGCATGTGCGTGCTCTTGAGCTTCACCGGAATGGTGTAGATCCCCTCCTCGTCGGGCTCGAGCTTGGCGAGCTCCTCGCCGGTGCCGCCGTAGACGGTGAAGAAGTCAGCCAGCTCGAGCTCCTTGCCGGTTTCATCCTGGGTGAGGACCTCCATGTCAGTCGGAATGCCGGTGGGCAGGGCCTGGAGGGCGAGCCACTCGGAGGCGAGGAGGCCGCTGTCGCTGCCCAGCGCGTAGGCGATCCGCACGCCGCCTGGCGCCTGGTCAAAGCAGGGCAGGCTGGCCGCCCACCCCGGCTGGCCGGTGCAGTCGGCGGTGGCCTGGCGCACATCCTCCAGGCGCAGCGCCTTGACCGCCCAGGTGGCGCCGGCGAGGGCGTTGTAGAAGAACCGATTGTGGCCGTCGCTGGCGAAGGCGCGCAGTTGGGCGTCCTGGCCGTTCCTGATTGCGTGGAGCTTGAGCTTGCCGGGCTCGGAGTGATCGCTGGCATCGATCGCCAGCAGCCGGCCGGTGGCGGAGCCGACGAGGAGCAGGTTGCCGAGGCGCAGCATGTCGCTGGCGGTCGTGGTGTCGCCTAGCGAGGGCTCTCCGGTGGGGCCGCTGCCGATCGCCTCCCCCGGCACCGGCCGGGTGGTG
>JAZDGE010000165.1:0-2504 GCA_043807175.1 Acidobacteriota bacterium | reverse complement strand
CCACGACATCATGGTGGGCGACATGATCGAGGCGTATCGCACGGTGGAAGTCGCACGGGAAATGTAGGATGAAAGCTGACAGCTCACAGCCGACAGCTCACAGCTCCACCACCCACCCAACGCCGGCAGAAGCCCTGAAGTATCGCCGGGCAGGAGGTGGAGCTGTTGGCTGTTGGCTGTTGGCTGTTGGTTGTCGGCTGTCGGCTGTCGGCTGTCAGCTATTCCTCGGGGCTCGCCGGTGAGCGAGAAGGCGCCGCTGTTCGTGGCGGTGGGAGAGGTGGAGCTGCACTTTCCCGGCGCGCGCAGCCTCAAGGACAAGCGGCAGGATCTGCGCTCGATCCTGGAACGGCTGCGCCACCGCTTCACCTTGCTGGTGGTCGAGAGCGATTTTCAGAACCTCCACCAGCGCGCCGGCCTGGCGCTGTGCGCCTTTGCGACCGACGCCGAGGCGAGCCGCACGACCGTGGTTCGCGCGCTGGAGCACATTCACGAGAACTTCGCCGGCATCGTGCTCGACGAGCGTGTCGCACTCGTGCAGGTGAGGTAGGAGGGCCAGATGCGAACCTTCGCACTGCGGCGCGAGCGTCTGGTCGAGGCCATTCGTGAGACGCTGTCGCAACTGTTGTTGGCCGAGACCAAGGATCCCCGCCTGGCGGGGGTGATCATCTCCGCGGTCGAGCTTTCTGGCGACCTCAAGCTGGCGCGGGCGTTCTTCTCGGTTATCGGCGACGCCGAGCGCGAGCGCCAGGTCGCCGATGGCCTCCGGCAGGCAAGCGGCTTCCTGCGCCACGAGATGGGCCTGCGCCTGCGCATGCACAGTGCGCCCGCCCTCGAGTTCCTGCGTGACAAGGGCTTCGAGCGCGCGGAGCGGGTCCAGCGGATCCTCGACGAGATCAGCGCCACCCGGGGGCCGGCCGACTTGAGCCCTGAAGGCGAGAGCCAGACGCCGGGGGCCAAACCGCGCGAGCAACGGGACGAGGCTGATGGGTGAGGCGACCAGGGATGCCGCCGTGGCGCTGGAGCGACTCGCCCGCGCGAGGCGGGTTTTCATCACCTCGCACTCCTCGCCGGATGGTGATGCCATTGGATCCGAGCTCGGCATGCTCGACCTCGCCGGGCAGCTCGGCATCGCCGCGATGGTTTTGAATCGCGACCCGCACCCCGCGAATCTCGGCTTTCTTCCCGGCGTCGAGCGCGTCACGACCGGCGCCTCGCTTCCCGCCACCTATGCGAGCGATTTCGACCTTGCCCTGATCATCGAGTGCCCCGGTCTCGACCGGCCCGGCCTGTCTGGCCTTGACCAGATCCCGCTTCTCAACATCGACCATCATCTTGCCAATGAAATCTTCGGCGATGTGAACTTCGTCGACGACGAGGCGCCGGCGGTGGGCGAGATGGTCCTGGCGATGGCCGAGGCGAGCGGCGCGCAGGTCACGCCGGCGATGGCCACCAACCTCTACACAGCGCTGGTCACCGACACCGGCGACTTTCGCTACTCCAACGCCACCCCCCGCGCCTTCACCGCCGCGAGCCGGCTGGTCGCGGCCGGGGCCTCACCCCATCGCATCGCCGACGCGCTCTGGGAGCATGTCCCGCCCCGCGTCATCCGCCTCACCGCCGTCGTGCTCGAGACGCTCGAGCTTCTCGCCGGCGGGCGGCTCGCGCTTCTGAGGTGCGACCGCGCTTCCCTGGAACGTGCGGGCGCTCATCCCGAGGACACCGAGAACCTCATCAACCTCCCCCGCTCGATCGATGGCGTCGAGGTTGCGGTCCTGCTCAAGGCGTTCACCAAGGAGGCGGTGCGCGTCAGCCTGCGTTCCCGGGGCGCGGTGGATGTCCAGGCGGTCGCGAGCAGCTTCGGCGGCGGCGGCCATCGCAACGCCGCCGGCTGCACCCTCCATTCGTCCCTTGAAGGAGCGCGTGAAGCGGTGCTTGCGGCTCTACTCCCCGTCCTGGAGAGCTCATGACCATGTCCCGCCACGGCCTTTTCCTCGTCGACAAGCCGGCCGGACCCACCTCACACGACGTGGTGCAGGCCGCCCGGCGCGCCCTCAAGGAGCGCAGGATTGGCCACACCGGCACCCTCGACCCCGCCGCCACCGGCCTGCTGGTGCTTTGCGTCGGCCGCGCCACGCGCCTGCAGCAGTACCTCCTCGCCTGGGAAAAGACCTACGTTGGCGAGATCCGCCTCGGTCAAGCGACCACCACCTACGACACGGAGGGGGAGCCCGTCGGCCCGCACATGCCGGCGCCGGCGCCCGACGAGCAATGCCTGCACGAGCTCGAGGCCCGCTTTTCGGGCGAGATCGAGCAGCTCCCGCCATCCTACTCGGCGAAGAAGACGGGCGGCCGGAAGTTCTACGAGCTCGCGCGCGCCGGCGAACCCGTGCCCCTCGAGCCCAAGCGGGTAACGATCCACAGCCTGCGGCTCGAGAACCGGGGTGACGAGCGGCTGGGATTCGAGGTAACTTGCTCCTCGGGCACCTATGTTCGCTCGCTCGCCC
>JAZDGE010000164.1:0-2618 GCA_043807175.1 Acidobacteriota bacterium | reverse complement strand
CACCAGGTCGGCGCAGGCCGCGAGGTCGCACGCGCCCGCAAAGCTCCGCCCGCGCCGCCAGACGGCGAGGGCGGCGGTGCGCCGCCCGTCGCGGGCGAGCGCGAGGCCGAGGAGGTGGTGCAGGTGGCGCGCCTCGTCGGGCGCCAGATCGCCGCTCCCGCAGGGCGCGTCCTCCAGCAGCTCGCGCACCGAGCTCCACTTGTCCTGCGAGGCGAGGCGATCGGCCAGGGCGAGGGCGAGCCGCGGGAGCGGCGGGGTGCTCGATGAGCGTCGCACGTCCTCGACGATCTCCGCTCCCCAGCTCACGAACCTCGACTCCTCAAGCAGCTCGATGAGGGCGTCTTGATCGCCGGCAAGGCCTGCGACGAGCCGCTCGCTGCGGGGACGCCGAAGCTCCGGCGGCAGCCGGTCGAGGGGCGAGAGGCGCTCGCCGGGGAGCTGCGCGGACCTCTCTCGGCTCGGCCGGCACATCTCGATCGACCAGTCGCGGATCAGTGCCCTGCCGTGCTTCGTGTCGAGCCTGGGAAGGGCGGGAGCGCCGGCGCCGAGGGGCGTCAGGATCACCCGGCCGTCGCGGGCGTCGTAGGACAGCGCAACGGCGTGCAGCGAGCGAGTGTCCGTGAGCAGACGCGGGAGGCGCGGGAGGTCTTTCCGGAACAGCGGCTCGAGGCGGCCGGCCACCGAGCGCAAAGCGACCAGCCGGTAGCGAAGGCCGTCCCCAGGGTGGAAGACGAGCAGGACCTTCGCCGCCCTGGCGGTGACGAGGACGGGCGGACAGTCCTCGCTGGCAGCACCGAGGGTGAACGGCTCACCGATCGATCCGTCCGGCGCGACCTCCACAAGCACGACCCGTCGCTCGTCCAACTCGTCGCTCGCCTCTTCCTCAAGGGCCGCGACCCAGCCGGGGCCGCACGGGTGGGGGGCGAGGCCGACCAGCCATCGCTTGCCGAAGGCCTCCAGGATGGAGTCGCGGTCACCGCCGGGGGTCATCACGACGGCCGGGCCCTGGAAGCTTTCGTCGGCGACTCGTGGCTGGTCGCCCAGAACCAGCGACAGGAGCTCGAGTCGCCGCAACCGGCGCCGCGCTGCGAGGGCGGCGAGCTCAACCACGACTACGCTCGACTCCTTGGTCGTGAGGTTGCGAAGCTGCAGCCACAGGAAGCGTCCCCCCGGGGGCAGCAGCACGTCATCGATGACCTCATCGCTGCTGACCAGGCGGGAGGCCGGGTACCAGCGCTCGACGGTCCAGCGGTCGAGGGCCAGGGCCACCGCGTTCGCACGGTCCCCCGCGATCCACACTAGGCCGCCTTCGACGACCACGACGGGCAAGCCCAGCGGAGCCGGCGTGCGCAGCTTAACCGCCTGCTCGACCGTCCCCGAGGCGACGTCCACGACCCACAGGAAGACCCAATCGAGCCGCGTGTCTACGAGCACCGCCCGAGCGCCGTCTGGGGTCAGCCACGGGCAGGCACGGTCCTCGCGCGCCCACGGCTCCCCGAAGAGGTCGAGCCCGAGACCGGGCCCGCGCAGGACCTCGACGCGCCACGCCTGCCGCAGCTCCTCCTCGAGCGCACCCACCCGCTCCTGCCACTGGGCCCGCGCCTCGCCGGCCGCCCGCTCTGCCATCCGGCGCGCGTCGGCGCGGGCGCCCATCAGGTCCCCCGCCGCGACTCGCTCGGCGACCTGTCGGGCCAGTGCAACGCCCCTCTCGGCCGCCTCGAGGGCGGCCAGGAGCACACCTGCGCGCTCCCCCGCGTCGGCCGGCAGGAGATGCATCACGAGGCCGTCGGCCGCGGCCCGGGCGGTGGCGAGGTCCGCCACCGCCATCGCGGCCGCGAGCCGCTCGAGGCGGGTGTGGGCTCGGTGCCGCTCGTTCTCGCTCGCCTGGCGCGCCGCCTCGGACGCCACCTTGCGGGCTTCGGGGAGCGTGCTGCGCAGGTTCCGGTGGGGCGCGAGCAGCGCCACCGCCGCCTCGGGTGAGCCTCCGGCCAGCGCCGCCTCCGCCTCCGCCAGCGCCTGGAGCGCGGCGACCGCCTCCTCCGGCGGTGTCCCGGCGGCGGCGAGGCGATCAAGGCGGTCGAGCACCGGGTCGGGGAAGCCCGCACGCGCGAGGCCCTGGGTTCCGGCATCCGATCGGAGGTAGGCCAGCAGCGCCTCGGCGGGCGGCGGCGCCGCGCTCCTCAGGTGGTCGAGCAGCACCGCGGCAGCCTGACGGCGCGTCCGCTCTGCTGCCTCGTCCTCGAGGCTGGCGATCCGGCTGGCGAGTAAGGCGCGCCGTCGCGGGTCGAGCTCGGCGACCTGGCGCAGGCAGGCGGCGGCCGGCGCCAGCGCCCCGGCGTTCTCGTGCTCTGCCGCGCAGGCGAGCAGAGCCTCGCACCGGCTCTCGGTCTCACGGGCCTCGAGCTCACGCAGCGCGCGGCGAGCGACCGCGCTGCCCGGGAGCTCGGCGAGAACTCGGCGCGCGAGGTCCCTGGCGGCCTCCTCGGGGCCTGCCAGCAGCAACCGCGGCAGCTCGGCCTCAAGCGGCGCCACGCGCACGTGGCGCAGCCGTGCCGCCGCCTCGTTCAGCCGGCTCACGGCGGCGGTCGCGTCTGCCCCGGCGGCACGCGCCCGGCGCA